>JANYFQ010000383.1 GCA_025362615.1 Hymenobacter sp.
GCCCACTTTGTCGGCGTAGGTTTCCAGCGAAGGCCGTTTTTCCTTTTGAAAAGCGGGGTTGTTCCAGAGCTGGGTGAGGTAGCCCTGCGACACTTCGCGCACCACTTCCAGCTCCACGGCCTCGCCCATCTGCCGGCCGCCGGCGTACACGAGGTCGCCGGGCTGGCGGGCCATCGGCTCGCTCTCGCCCGATACGAAGCTGTAGTCAATCTGGCCCGCGCCGCGCCGCAGCACGGCATCGGCCGGCACGATTTCCTGGTGCCGCACCCGGATGCGCTGCCCGGCCCGCAGCTCCTTCACCGACACCGATTCTTCCGCGCCGGCGGGCGTGAGCCGCGTCACGGCCACTGGGAAGTAGGACGTGAAGTCGCGGTCGAAACGCAGGGCATCGTAGCTGCGCTGCTGCACCCACTTGCCGATGAGCATAAAGAACACCAGCCCCGTGAAGGAGTCGAAAAAGCCCGGCCCGCGCTGGGTCAGCACTTCAAATACGCTGGTCGCAAACAGCGCCGTAAGGCCCAGGCTGATGGGAAAATCGAGGTTGATGTGGCGCTGCCGCAGCCCCTGCCAGGCCGAGCGGTAGAAGCCCCGCGCACTCACCAGCAGCACCGGCAGCGCCAGCAGCAGGCTCAGTACGCCAAAAAACCGCCCAAACGTGCTTTGCAGCTGTTCAGTGAAGGAAAAATATTCCGGGAAAGCCAGCAGCATCACGTTGCCAAAGCCGAAGGCCGCCACGCCCAGTTGATAGAGCAGCGTGCGGCTGCCGGCGTGCGGCTGCGCGCCCAGCTCGGCCAGTGTAATCTGCGGCTCGTAGCCCACCGAGGCCAGCAGCGTCACCACCTCCTTCAGCGACGTGGTGGCGGGCTGGTAGCTCACCATCAGCTCTTTGCGCAGGAAATTGACCCGCGATGCCGAAATGCCGGGGTTCAGCCGGAACAGGTTTTCCAGCAGCCAGATGCACGAGGCGCAGTGCATTTGAGGGATGCTGAACGTGAGCCGTGCCAGCGTGGGCGAGCGGAAAGCTAGCAGCTGCGCCTGCACCGTTTCGGCAGCGAGGTAGTCGAAGCGGCCGGGCAGCTCCACGGCCTTCATTTTTTGGCCGGGGTGCTCGTCGAGGCGGTAGTAGGTGCAAAGGCGGTTGGCGGCCAGCAGTTCGTACACGGCGCGGCAGCCGGCGCAGCAGAAGCTGAGCGCGGGTTGCTCGGCCAGCTTGATGGGTTCGTCGGAGCAGTCGTCGCCGCAGTGGGTGCAGGCGACGTGGGTCAGGGTTTCGACTAGGGCAGTGGGCACGGCACGCGGGGTCAGGTAACGGAAGCGCAAAGCTCCGGCCGGCCCGGTACCCGTCGGCTGACGAACGTCAGGGCAATGGGTGATTTAGGTCAGGGGCCGGCGGCGGGCCGTGCCGGACTTTTGACGGGCTGCCGGCGTGCCGCCACCGGGCCGCTGTCAAAACCAATTTCAAGGGCCTGGTTGCCGAAATGGCCAAAACCAAAGCGCAGGATGCTCCCGACAACGGATTTTGGCGATGGTCTGAATCGAGGTAGTGCGCCGACTGGAAGTCGCCGTACCACTACCGGTTGTGCCCCGTTGCGTTAACCAGTTCAGCCATTAGTGGTACGACGAAGCCCTGCGGGCAATTCGTCGCACCACCCCACCCCAATTCAGGCCACCACCCGTTTATTTTGTTCCCCATGACATCTTCCCGCCCCGACATCACCACCGAAGCCGACGTAAAGCTCCTGGTCGATTCCTTCTACGCAAAGGTGAACCAGGATGCCCTGCTCGACCCCGTGTTCAACGGTTTCGCGCACGTAGACTGGCCCCGGCACTTGCCCAACATGTACGATTTCTGGAGCGGCCTGCTGCTGGGCACCAGCCGCTACCTGGGCCGCCCGTTTCCCAAGCACGTCCCGCTGCCCATCGATGCCACGCATTTCCAGCGGTGGGTGGCCCTGTTTCAGGGCACCGTTGACGAGCTTTTTGCCGGGCCCAAGGCGGAAGAGGCCAAGCTGCGCGGCCAATCCATCGCCCAGCTTTTTGAGGTGCGCCTGCGCGAGCGCGGCCCACTGTCGGTGCTCTAGCGGCCGGCGCATTATCCCAAAAAGCCCGGCCCGCCTCCGAACGATTCGGGGGCAGGCCGGGCTTTTCATGCGCGGACGCTTATCTGAAAATCAGTATTCTGGCGGCTTCCAGGCACTCCAGGGCGTGCGGGGCACCGCTGGGAATGAGAACGTAGTCGCCGGCAGTTACTTCGGTGGGCGTATCGACCACGGTGATGACGAGGCGGCCCGCCAGCACGGTTACCAGCACTTCGGTGTTGGCGTGGTGCGTGGGCATTTTCTCGCCCGCCGCGAAGGTTTTGAAGATGACTTTCTGGCCGTTTCTATCGAGCAGCACCAGGGCTTTCTGTTCGCCGGCCGGCGCGTGGTGGCCCGCCAGCAGGCTGCCGGCTTTCAGGGGGTGATGGGTGGTTGGCATAAGAGTGCG
>JANYFQ010000400.1 GCA_025362615.1 Hymenobacter sp.
TGCGAAATTCGTGTAATCCCCCCAATTCGTTTCAGTTCGTAGCTTACAGGGTACGCTTGATTTCCTTCTCCTCAAAGCCCTCAATGTTGTCGCCTTCCTGCAACTCGTTGAAGCCTTTGATGGAAATGCCGCACTCGAAGCCCGTGCGGACCTCGCTCACGTCGTCCTTGTAGCGTTTCAGGTCCTGAATGTCGCCCGTGTACACCACGATGCCGTTGCGAACGACGCGCACCTTAGTTTTGCGGGTCATGGTGCCTTCGGTCATCATGCAGCCGGCAATGGTGCCGACTTTGGTGATGTTGAATACAATGCGAACCTCGGCGTTGGCCACCACTACTTCCTGCACCGTTGGGGCCAGCATCCCTTCCATCGCGTCTTTTACCTCGTTGATGGCGTTGTAGATAATACTGTACAGACGAATGTCAATCTGCTCATTATCGGCCAGCTTACGGGCACTCTGCGAAGGCCGCACCTGGAAACCAATGATGATGGCATCCGAGGCCGAAGCCAGCAACACGTCACTTTCCGAAATGGCACCCACGCCTTTGCTCAGGATGTTCACCTTCACTTCGGGCGTACTGAGCTTCAGCAGCGAGTCCGACAGGGCTTCTACCGAGCCGTCCACGTCGCCCTTCACCAGGATGTTAAGTTCTTTAAACGAGCCGATAGCCAGGCGGCGCCCAATCTCGTCGAGCGTGATGTGTTTTTTGGTTCGAATAGTCTGCTCCCGAGCCAGTTGCAGGCGTTGGGTGGCAATTTCGCGGGCTTCGCGCTCCGTTTCCATCACCTGAATACGGTCGCCGGCCTGCGGGGCACCCGTCAGGCCGAGCACCTGCACCGGCGTGGCGGGCGGGGCCGATTTCATCTTTTTGCCCCGATGGTCGGTCATGGCCTTCACCCGCCCGAAGTGCGGACCGGCCAAAATCACGTCGCCCACGTTCAGGGTGCCGGTTTGCACCAGCACGGTGGTCACGTAGCCGCGCCCTTTATCGAGCGAGGCTTCGATGACGGTGCCGATGGCGTTGCGGTCGGGGTTGGCCTTGAGGTCGAGCAATTCGGCCTCCAGTAGCACCTTTTCGAGCAAATCTTCAATGCCGATGCCCGATTTGGCCGAAACTTCCTGGCTCTGGTACTTGCCGCCCCACTCTTCTACCAGAATATTAATTTGCGACAGCTCTTCCCGAATTTTCTCCGGGTTGGCGCTCTGCTTGTCTATCTTATTGAGGGCGATGATGATGGGCACACCCGCCGCTTGCGCGTGGTTGATGGCTTCCTTCGTCTGGGGCATCACCGAGTCGTCGGCCGCCACCACGATGATGGCAATGTCCGTCACCTTCGCACCCCGTGCCCGCATGGCCGTAAAGGCTTCGTGGCCAGGGGTGTCGAGGAAGGTAATCGGCATTCCCGACTTGGTGCGAACCTCGTAAGCACCAATGTGCTGCGTGATGCCGCCGGCCTCGCCTTTGGCCACGCTCGCGTCGCGGATGTAGTCAAGCAACGACGTTTTGCCGTGGTCGACGTGGCCCATGATGGTCACAATCGGGGCGCGGTGGCGCAGGTCGGCTTCGTCGTCGCCGGCGTCAATGCTGATTTCCTCCTCTTCTTTGGAAAGGAATTCGACATCGAAGCCAAATTCATCGGCAATTACCGTAATGGCTTCGGCATCAAGGCGCTGGTTGATGGACACAAACATCCCCATCCCCAAACACACCTTGATAACCTCGTTCACGTTCACGTCCATCAGCGAGGCCAAATCGTTGGCCGAGATGAATTCGGTGAGTTTTAGAATCTTGGCATCCAGCTCGTTCTGGGCACGCAGGGCCTCGCGGTCTTCGGCGGCCATGCTGCGCTTGTCGCGGCGGTACTTGGCGCGGTTGGCCGTGGCGCCGCCGCCTTTGTTGCCGCCGAGTTTGGCCAGCGTCAGCCGGATTTGCTCCTGAATCTGCTTCTCTGCCTGTTCGGGCGTGAGCGGCACCGTAGAGGGCGGCCGGTTTTGGTTCTGGTTGGGGCCGCCGGGCCGGTTGCCGCCGGGGCCGGGGCGGTTGGCCCCTGGGCCGCCGGGGCGGTTGCCCTGGTAGCCGCCACCCGCGCCGGGCGCGCCTGGCGTACGGTTGCCCTGGTAGCCGCCGCCCGTGCCGGGCGTGGTGCTGCCGGGAGGCCCCGGCAAACGCGTACGTTTTTTCTGGCCGGGGCCAGCGGGCAGGCCGCGCTTGCTAACGTCGGACGAAGCGATGGGCCGCGGCCCGCGCCCGCCCGGCCCGCCGCGCCGGTCGTTGTTGGCCGAAAGGTCAATCTTACCCAACACCGTCAGGCCCTTCAACTGGTCGGCTTTCGCCGTGATAGTGCCTTCAGGAGCAGCCACTTCGGGGGCCGCCGCAGCCGCCACGGCTGGCGCAGCAGCAACCGGAGCCGCTGCCGGAGCTGCCGCAACCGACGCAGCCGGGCTAGCCGCTGCAACCGGCGCAGCCGGGGCCGAAACTGCCGGGGCTGCCACCGGTGCCGGGACAGCTACGGGAGCAACCACTGCCACCGGAGCCGCAACGGGCACCGGCGCTGCCACCGGGGCAGCAACTTTCGCAACAGGCGCAGCCGGGGCCGCAACCGCCGAGGCCGGCACCACAGGCGCATCGGCAGGCTTGGGCCGCACCACGCGGCCTTTGCTGTCCAGCTCAATCTTACCCAACACTTTCAAGCCTGGTGCAGCAGCAGGGGCAGCGGGCATCTCGGGGGCGGCCGGGGCCACGGCCACCGAGGCTGGGGGTGCCGGAGCAGCCACAGCCGGAGCCGGAGCCGCTGGCACAGCCGTCACTGGAGCCACCACGGCCACCGGGGCCGCTGCTGGCGCAACCGCAGCGGCAGCCGCTACCGGCGCAGCCGGCCGCGCCACCCCAACCGGGCGCAGGGCCGGGGCGGCGGGCTTCGGGGCCGCCGCCAACTCACGCTCGCGGTTGGCCTGAATTACTTTTTGGGCCTCGCTGCGGTCGTGCGCCGACGAGGCAAACTCCTTCTCCAACAGGCCTACCTGCTCAACCGTAAGTTTCGTGGTGGCCTTGTTTTCTACTTGTATGCCTTTTTTGGCCAGGGCTTCCACCACCCTGTCCATTCCAATGTTCAGGTCTTTGGCCGCCTGTTGTAGCCGTTTCGGGGTTGCTTCCGCCATTCTAATAAGTAAAGCGTAACGATACGCTGCTAAGTGCAAAGGTATTACATTAAAACTTGCCAGTGGGGGTTAAATCGAGCCCACCGGCCCGATTTAACCCCCTTGCCGAGCGCAGCGCCCGGCCATCATAGTGCCGGCGTGGCGGGGGAGTCAGCTCCCGCATCTTCGGTCGTGTCGGTGTTTTTCTCGTCGGTCATCGCGTGGCCGGGGGTTGGTTCGTCGGCAACTGCGATGGCGGAGGTTTCGGCTACAAGGGTCAGTTCGTGGGCATCGCCGTCGAGCGTGGTGGCTTCGGTCTCGGTGGTTTCGGGGTTAGAGGCTTCGGTAGTGGCTTTGCTGGCCGCCATGCGGGTTTTAGCGGCTTCGAGGGTGCTCTCGTCGAGGTCTTCGTCGTCGGCAAACTCCTGGCGGATAATGCGGTACACGTCGTCCACCATTTCTTCTTCCAGCTCGGTGCGGCGCACGATGTCGTCTTTCTTGACGGCCAGCACGGAGCGGCCGGTGTCGAGGCCAATCTTCTTCAGCTCCGCAATCACCCAACCCTCAATTTCGTCGGTAAATTCATCGAGCGAAATATCTTCCTCGTAGTCAATGGCTTCGCGGAACACGTCAATCTCCATGCCCACCAAGCGGCTGGCCAGCTTGATGTTGGCCCCGCCGCGCCCGATGGCCAGGCTCACCTGGTCGGGCTTCATGAACACCGACACGCGGCCGTTTTCCTGGTTGATTTTCATCGAACCCACCTTGGCCGGGGCCAGGGCACGGGCGATGTAGAGCTCCAGGTTGTCGGTGTAGTTGATGATGTCGATGTTCTCGTTTTCCAGTTCGCGCACCACCGGGTGGATGCGGCTGCCTTTCATGCCCACGCAAGCGCCCACGGGGTCGATGCGCTCGTCGTAGCTCTCGACGGCCACTTTGGCGCGTTCGCCCGGTTCGCGCACCACGTTTTTGATGACGATGAGGCCGTCGTAAATTTCGGGCACTTCCAGCTCAAACAACCGCTCCAAAAACGCCGGCGCAGCGCGGCTCAGGATAATTTTCGGTGTGCCGTTAATCACCTCAACCCGATGAACCACTGCCCGTACGCTGTCGCCCTTGCGGAACCGGTCCTTCGGGATTTGCTCGCCCTTGGGCATCACCAGCTCGTTGTCGTCTTTGTCCATGATGAGGGCCTCGCGGCTCCACACCTGATACACTTCGCCGGTCACGATTTCGCCCACCTGGTCCTTGTACTTCTGGTAGAGG
>JANYFQ010000404.1 GCA_025362615.1 Hymenobacter sp.
GCCGGCGTTGGTGAGCGGGCCGTCCACGCGCAGCGTGCCGTCGTTGGTGATGGTGCCGGCTTGGTTGGCCAGCCCGCCGGGGCCCACGTAGAGCGTGGTGCCAGGCCCCACCGTGATGGTGGCCCCCGAATTGGTCAGGTCCTGGGCCGCCGCTGGCAGCACCCATACCAGGCAGCACGACCCCATAAAGTAGAAAGATTTCAGCATAGGAAGGTGTTTTGGGTTTTAGGGCGCTAAGTACGGTAATATTTAAACAAATCAGTTATTTATGATAACATTTTCTCAAGTATCGGGTTGGGGCCGGTTGAAAAATTAACCGGCCGCCCCCGCACCGGCAGCCCCCGGCGGGCAGGGCGCTTTGTGGGCATCGCCAGGGAGCCGGAATGGTCACGGAATGCTGCGGTTGCGCCGGCCCGAGTTTCCGCCCCGTTCTTTTCAGTTTTCGGACATATATGATTGGGGCGGGAGAAGCGACCCCACGCCAAAAAGCCCGGCCGGCCATTTGGCCAGACGGGCTTTTTCCGCTCAACACACCCTGCCGGGCCGCTACTTCAGCCGCACCAGCGTGGCCCCGAAGCCGAACTTCTCTTTGCGGGCATCCTCGAAAAACTTGATGTCCTTGTTGCGGCTCAGCTGGCGGTGAATTTCCTTGCGCAGCACCCCGTTGCCCATGCCGTGGATGAACACGATTTCGTGCATGTTGGTGGCCAGGGCGCGGCTCAGCGTGTCCTCAAACGCATCGAGTTGGAGGCGCAGGATGGCCGTATTGCTCAATTCCTCCTTGTTGTCGGGCCGCAGGGCCTCAAAATGCAGGTCAACCTCGTGGGGCGGAGCCACGATGGGCGCGGCCGGGGCCGGCGTAGCGGCGGCAACCACGGCGGCGGGCTTGGCCGGCGCGTCGCCGCTGAGCTGGGCTTTCAGCGCCGCAACGTCCACCCCGGCCGGCTTGGCCGGGGCGGCCAGGGCGGCGGGAGTCGGGGCGGGGGCTTCCTGCGCCAACGTTTCGGGCGCGATGGCCGCCGCCGCCTTTTCATCCAGTTGAAAGAGGTAGGCATCCTTGCCAATCACCGGGGCGGGCCGCTGGCTGCCATAGAACGTGCTGGCCTTGAAGGTCTGCCGCTTGGTGAGCAGCTCGTACGCCGCATCGCCGTTGAGCCGGGTGGGCAGCAGCTGGAACACCACGGCGGGCCAGGCATCGAAGTCCTTCAGGTGCAGGAAGGAGAGGGGCTTGGTGCTGCTTTTGGGGCCGAGCTTGTCGGCGGCCAGGGCGCGGTAGGGGCGGGCGGCGGTTTCTTCGCCGTAGGTGAAGAGCACGTCGGCCTCGGTGTTGTTGATGAGCGTGATGCCCAGCAGCTCGGGCGACTGGTGCACCAAAGCCAGAAACAGGCCCTTGGCGGCGGCCGGCTGCTTGGCACCACCCAGGCCTGGCCCGCTGCTGCCGGCCGGCCGGGCCACGCCCTTGCCGCTGGATGCCACGGCGGCCAGGGCCTCCTGCAACGTCGGCTGCACCGGCCGGGGTGCGGCCGATGCGGCCGATGGCCGCTTGCTGTTGTCCTTCTTGCTGGCGTTGGCGTTTCGGCCGGGCACCTGGCCGGGGCCGTAGTCGGGGGCGGCGCGGTCGAAGTTCTTGCCTTCTTCCGGGGCCACCACCACCACTTCGCGCCGCAGCACGGGAATGGTAAAATCGTTGTCAATAGCCACTTCCACCAGCTCACTGTCGAGCAGGCGGGTGACAATTCCTTCTTCGGTGCCGGTCAGGAGCCGGACTCTATCTCCTACATTCATGTATCACGGATTTAATCGGATTTTGGGGATTTCACGGATTATGGGTTGGGTGGTCCGTATCGTTTCTTTCGGGAACGAAGCTTCCTTGTTTGCAAAAGTACGGTTTAGGTGAGCCAGCGGACGCTTTATTACTTTATGGCTGCTGTCGCCAATGCTGATTGCCGCGCTGGCCGCTGCTCACGCCATGTCAGTGTCCTTTCCGCCACCCATCTGCCACCTCACGGCTACCCTATTGCCACCATCTTCTAACCCAAGGAACCGGCAAAATATTCCCCCTATCACCCTGAAATACTCTCCCAACAAATAATCCGTGAAATCCCTGAAATCCGACTAAATCCGTGATACCGGGAAATTCCCAAAATCCAACGAATCTGTGATTATTGATAAAGGCCGTGGAATTGGAAGCCGTTGCGCGGGTTGTACTCCAGCGCCGGGGCCGGCAAATGGAAGATACTGAGCGTGTAGAAT
>JANYFQ010000408.1 GCA_025362615.1 Hymenobacter sp.
GCAGGAACTGCGCGTCGGGGCCGGCGGCGAAGTGCAGGAGGCCGCTGCCGGCACGATGCACCTGGCCACCGCCCCCGATGCCCTGCTGCCCACCCGCCGCTGGCTGCTGCCGGCCATCGAAAGCAAGGGCGCGGTGCCCGGCAACGCCGACGTGGGCGACGAGAGCCGCGTGGGCCTGCGCCTGCTCTTCGACCGGGGCCAGCAGGCCGACAGCCAGGGCGCGAATTATCCGCTCGGCTCGCCCCTCACCCAAAACCTGGCGGGCGCGGAGGTGGGCCTCTACAGCCTGCGCTGGGCCGGGCCAAAGGGCCTCTACCTGCGCTGGCACCAAGCCTGGCTCAACTTCCGCGCCCGCGCCGTGCAGCACGAGTACCAGGCCGATTTCCGTATCGCCGACTTGCTCAGCCTCGACCCCGCCACGGCCGAGC
Source organism: Hymenobacter sp. (assembly GCA_025362615.1). Classification (GTDB taxonomy): domain Bacteria; phylum Bacteroidota; class Bacteroidia; order Cytophagales; family Hymenobacteraceae; genus Hymenobacter. The sequence continues at coordinate 429 of JANYFQ010000408.1, forward strand.
AAGTGGACTTTCACCGCCACTTCTGGGAAAAGGTGCAGGTGAAGGTCGAGGCCGGCCAGCGCCTCACCTCCGCCCTCATCACCTACCAGGAACTGCTTTAGTATGGCCCGTACCCGCAACACCAAACCGGAGGTGACCCTGCCGGAAAATTTCGCCGCCAACGAGCGCGACATGGCCGAGGCTTGGCTTAAGTACACCCTGGAGAAATTTCGGGCCAGCATCACGCGCCTGAAAATTGGCTCGACGGGCGAGTTGATGAACAGCCTGCGCGGTGAGTTGCTCTCGGCCGCCGGCGGCGACGAGTTGAAAATCCGCATCACCTACGCCATCCAGGGGATGTTCGTGGACATGGGTGTGGGGCGCGGCATGGGCGCGGGCATCACCAAAGCGGCGGGGCCGGATTTTTATAAGCTCCGCAACGGGCGCGGCCAACTGCTGCGCCACCAGCGCAAGGCCAAGCGCTGGTACGCTCAGAACATGGCCCGCGAGAGCAAGCGCCTGGCCGAGCTATCGAGCGAGTTGTGGGGCCTGACGCTCATCGCCTCGGTGGCCACGGCCCTGCCCGCCGAGCCGGTGGACATTAACTTTTAAGTCAATTTTTTTAGAGCGAGCGAGGAGATGGCAGAGAACAAGGAACAACGGACGGTTGAAATCGTCGTCAACGGGGTGCAGGCCAATGCCTCGCTTAAAGTAATGTACGCGGCGGCCGCCGTCGTTTACAACCAGTTTCAGAAGCTGTCGGCCGACGACCCCGGCCGGGCCAAACTGCTGGCCGACTACCGCGCCCTGCGGGGCCGGATAGACGACGTGCGCGGCGAAATAGGCCGGGTCACGCAGTCGGCCGGTGTGATGAAGCAGGCAATGGCCAACGCGTTTGCCTTTGCCGTGGGCGGGGGCATCGAAGCCGCCATTGGCAAGGTGTTCGAGCTGGGCAAATCCATCTTCAACACCACGGCCAAGTTCGAGACCTACTCGGCCGTGATGACCAACGCCCTGGGGAGCAGTTCGCTGGCCCAAAAAGCGTTGCAGGACATCCAGACGATGGCGGCCCAAACCCCGTTTTCGGTGGACGAGCTGACCGGCTCGTTCATTAAGTTCGTGAACCGGGGCTTGCAGCCTTCGATGGCGGAAATGAGCAAGATGGCCGACCTTGCCGCCAGTCAGGGCAAGAGCTTCGAGCAGCTCACCGAGGCCGTGCTCGATGCCAGCGGCGGCGAATTTGAGCGGCTCAAAGAGTTTGGCATCAAGGCCAGCAAAAGCGGCGACCAGGTGTCGCTTTCCTTCAAGGGCGTGAACCAGACGGTGGCCAACACCCCCGAAGCCATCAAGGCGGCGGTGCTGGCATTCGGCGAAATAAAGGGCGTGGCCGGCAGCACGGCGGCCATCAGCGCCACGCTGGAGGGCCAGCTTTCCAACCTCGGCGACACGGCCGACCAAGTGGCCCTCACCTTCGGCGCGGCGTTGCGGCCGGCTTTCGTGGCCATCCTCACCACGATTGGTTTCTTCCTCGGAGTGCTGAAGGAGTTGCCGGGGTTCATCAGGGACAACCGCGCTGCCTTCATCGGACTGGGGGTGGCCGTTGTTACGCTCAATGCACAGGCAATGGCCTTGAACGCGGTTTGGTTGGTGGCGATGGGTTTGCAAAAGGCTCAGGCAATTGCCACGCGGGCCAGTGCCGCCGCGCAGTGGGTGCTGAATGCCGCCATGACGGCCAACCCCATCGGCTTGGTAGTGGCCGCCGTGGCCCTGCTCGTGGGCGGCTTCGTCACCCTCTACGAAAAAAGCGAGAAAGTACGGGCCACGATGGCGGGCCTGGGCGAAGCGGCGAGCCAGGTGTTCAAGGCCATTAAGGAATCGGCAGTTCAGTATCTGACAGGCATAGGCGGGCTGCTCGTGGGCGTGTTCACCGGCAACATCGGCCTGATTCGGGACAGCCTGAGCGGCCTGGGGGCGGTCTTCACCAAAGTTGGCCGGGCCGCCGCCGCCGGGATGCACGCCGGCTACGATGCCAAACTGGAAGAGGAAAAAGCGGCGCGGGCCGCCAAAGCCGAAAAAGAGGCCACCGAAGAGGGCACGAAAAAGGGCGCGGCCGATGGCAAAGCCCGCGCTGCGGCCGAGGCCAAAGCCCGCCTCGAAGCCCTCAAAAACCAGGAGGCAGATATAAAAGTGCGGCTGAGTCAGGTGAAGGAGGGCACCGAGC
>JANYFQ010000448.1 GCA_025362615.1 Hymenobacter sp.
GGCCTCTGGCCCCCAATCGTTGAACGGTTTTACCCGGACGGGTTTGCGATTTTGGCCTGGGGTGCGGGCCGGAGGCCCGCGAGTAAGCGGCACGGGCCAGGAGGCCCGCGCCACTGTGCAACAGCAGTTTCTAAATAATTCCCATGAATCCCGAAACCCAAACCGCTACCCTCGACATCGAAGGCATGAGCTGCGCCTCGTGCGCGGCCTTCGTCGAAAAGTCGCTCAGCCGCGCCCCCGGCGTACACAGCGCCCACGTCAATTTCGCCACCGAAAAAGCCACCGTACAGTACGCCGCCGACGTGGCCAGCCCCAGCACCCTGAAAGCCGCCGTGCTAAGCGCCGGCTACGGCGTAACCGAACGCGCCCCCGACACCAGCGCCGCCGACCGGCAGGCCGAAATCGACCAGCAAAAAGCCACGGCCTACGCCCAGCTCAAGCGGCGGTTTTGGCTGGCGGCGGGGCTGGCGGCCGTCATCATGCCGCTGAGTATGCTGATGCTGTGGCCGCCGCTGGCCCAGGCCGTGCCCATGCCGGTGCTGAATTATATACTGCTGGCCCTCACGGTGCCGGTGCTGCTCTACAGCGGGCGCGAGTTTTACACCTCGGCCTGGAACGGCTTCCGGCACCGAACCGCCAACATGGATACGCTCATTGCCGTGGGCACCGGCGCGGCGTTTTTGTACAGCCTGGCCGCCACGCTGGGGCCGGGTTATTTTATGCGCCGGGGCCTGATGCCGGAGGTCTATTACGACACCACGGCCACCATCATCGCCCTGGTTTTGCTGGGCAAGGTACTGGAGCTGCGGGCCAAAACCCAGACTTCGGCCGCCATCCGGGCGCTAATGGGCTTGCAGGCCAAAACGGCGCGGGTGGTGCGCGGCGCTCAGGAAGTGGACGTGCCCATCGCCCAGGTACAGCCGGGCGACGTGGTGGTGGTGCGCCCCGGCGAAAAAGTAGCCACCGACGGCATCATCACCGAAGGCCAGTCGGCGGTGGACGAGGCCATGCTCACCGGCGAAAGCCTGCCGGTAGCCAAGCGCCCCGGCGACCCCGTGTTTGGCGCGACGCTCAACAAAACCGGGGCCTTCCGCTTCCGCGTCAGCAAAGTGGGAGCCGACACCGTGCTGGCGCAAATCGTGCAGCTCGTGGAAGATGCCCAGGGCAGCCGCGCCCCCATCCAGCGGCTGGCCGATAAGGTAAGTGCCGTTTTCGTGCCCACGGTAATTGGCATTGCCATTCTGACGTTTGTGCTCTGGTTCAACCTGGCCCCGGCGCAAACGCGCTTGCCGCTCGCGCTGACGAACTTCGTGGCGGTGCTCATCATCGCCTGCCCCTGCGCGCTGGGGCTGGCCACGCCCACGGCCATCATGGTGAGCACCGGCAAAGGGGCCGAATTCGGGGTGCTGGTACGCAACGCCGAAGCCTTGGAAAAAGCCGGCTAGGTAACCACCGTGCTGCTCGACAAAACCGGCACCATCACCCGCGGCCAGCCGGCCGTGACGGACTTCGTGCCCGCCGCCGGCCACACCGCCGCGCAGCTCCTCCCGCTGGCAGCCGCCCTCGAACGCCTGAGCGAACACCCCCTGGCCGAGGCCGTGGTGCGCTACGCCGACGCGCAAGGCGCGGCCCGGCTGACAGCCACCGCGTTCCGGGCCGTGGCAGGCAAAGGCGCAGCGGCCACCGTAAACGGGCAAACGGTGCTCATTGGCAACCGCCGCCTGCTGGCCGACGAAAACGTGACCCCCTCCGACGCGCTGACCGCCCAGGCAACGCAACTGCTGGCCCAGGCCAAAACGGTGCTCTACGTGGCCGTGGGCGGGCAGGCCGTGGCCCTGCTGGGCGTGGCCGACACCGTGCGCGACACCTCCGCCGCCGCCATTGCCCAACTGCAAAAAATGGGCATTGAAGTGGTGATGATGACCGGCGACAACCCCCAAACGGCCGCCAAAGTGGCCGCCCAGGTAGGCATCACGCGCTACTTCGCCGAGGTGCTGCCCGCCGATAAAGCCAAAAAGGTGAAGGAGTTGCAAGCCGAAGGCCGCACCGTGGCCATGGTGGGCGACGGCCTCAACGACGCGCCCGCCCTGGCCCAGGCCGACATCGGCCTGGCCATGGGCACCGGCACCGACGTGGCGATGGAAGCGGCCGGCATCACCCTCATGCGCTCCGATTTGCAGGGCGTGGTGACGGCCATTGACCTCTCGCGCCAAACCATCCGCACTATCAAACAGAACCTGTTTTTTGCCTTTATCTACAACGTACTGGGCATTCCGGTGGCGGCCGGGCTGCTCTATCCGTTCACCGGCTGGCTCCTTTCGCCGATGCTGGCGGCCGGGGCCATGGCCCTCAGCTCGGTGTCGGTGCTGACGAACTCGTTGCGCTTGCGGGGGTTTAAGGGGGCGAGAAATAGAAGTTCAGGGGTGAGATAGAGCGGTTTTCAAGTTGGTGGTACACCGCCCGACCCCCCTAAACCCCCACGTCCTGCCCGGCCATGTACGCCTGCACCACCGGCAGCAGCGCGGCCGTGGCGGCGGCCAGGTACGCCCGGTCGGCAGCCGACCAGTGGCGGGGGTGGCCGAAAACGCAAGGCTGCAAAATGCCCCAGAGCTGCCCGTTTTCGGTGATGTGGGCGTGAACGAGCGCCCGGTGCCCGAAGGTGCGGCGCTCGAAATCCTGGTTGAGCACGTCGGGGCCGGCGGCGTGTACATCGTCCACAAACACCGACGGCTGGGCGGCCAGCGCGGCGCGGAAAAGCGGGTCTTCGGCGGGCAGGCTGCCGGTGTCGTCCTGCCAGGGGTGGCGGGGGTCGGGCACGGCTTCGTCGAGCCGCCAGACCAGGGCGATGCGGCCCCGCGCCCGCGCCGGGTCGCGGACGTAAAGGAAGCAGCGGTCCACGCCCAGGTGCGGGCCGATGAGGTCGAGGGCCGCTTGCAGGCGCTCGGTGGGTGGGGTAGGGGCGGCAAGGGCGGCGGCGAGGGCGGTGAGCATGAGTTTCTTGTTTCTTGTTTCTTGTTTCTTGTTTCTTGTTTCTTGTTTCTGAACGGGGCCGCTCGAATTGTTTCGGCTGAAAGCCTTCTTTTGAACTTGTTCGTTATCAGTTTCCCGGCGAAGCCTCAAACAAGAAACAAGAAACAAGAAACAAGAAACAAGGCAGAAGAGCAGTTTATAAAAACGCGTGCCAGCTACATCGTCGCCGACTTTTTAGACAGCTTCAGGGTCGCGTTCTTTGCGGACCCAACCAAGCCCCAGAAACCATGACCCTCCGCACCGTCCAAATTACGCGCTACGTGACGCCCCTGCGCGAAGGCGGCTCGCTGCCGGCGCTGGTCGAAGCCGACGACGGCTTCCTGTACGTGCTCAAGTTTCGCGGGGCCGGGCAAGGCCCCAAAGCCCTCATCGCCGAATTAATCGTGGGCGAACTAGCCCGCGCCCTGGGCCTGCGGATGCCCGAGCTGGTGTTTGCCGACCTCGACGAAGCCTTCGGGCGCAGCGAGGCCGACGAGGAAATTCAGGACCTGCTGCGGGCCAGCACCGGCCGCAACCTGGCCCTGCACTACCTGAGCCGCGCCAGCACCTTCGACCCGCTCGTGACAACCGTCGGCCCCGCCGAAGCCTCGCTCATCGTGTGGCTTGATGCCCTGACGCTCAACGTGGACCGCACCGCCCGCAACACCAACCTGCTGCTTTGGCACCGCGAGCTGTGGCTGATTGACCACGGCGCGGCCCTCTACGTCCACCACGCCGGCTCCGACTGGGCCGCCCGGCCCGGCGGCGAACGTCGTTTCCCCCAAATAAAAGACCACGTACTGCTGCCCCAGGCCACCGAATTAGCCGCCGCCGATGCCCTGGGCCACGCCCGCCTCACGCCCGCCCTGCTCCGCGCCGTGGCGGCGCTGCTGCCCGCCGAGTGGCTCGAAGCCGCCGACCCCACCACCGCCCCCGAGGCCCAGCGGGCTGCCTACGTCACCTTCCTGGAAGCCCGCCTGGCCGCTTCCGTCCCCTTTGTTGCCGAAGCCGATGCCGCCCGCCTTGCACGTATTTGAGTACGCCGTGCTGCGGGCGGTGCCCCGCGTCGAGCGCGAAGAGTTTATGAACGTCGGGGTGGTGGTTTTTTGCCGCGCCCAGGGGTTTTTGCAGTGCGCCTGCGCCCTGCCCGAAGCGCGGCTGCAACCCCTGGGCGGCCCCGCGTTCGACCTGGACGACCTCCGCGCCCGCCTCGCGGCCTTCGGGCAGATTTGCCAGGGCCGGCCCGCCGGCGGCCTCATCGGCAGCCTGCCGCCGGCCGAGCGGTTTCGCTGGCTCACGGCCACGCGCAGCACGGTGCTGCAAACCTCGGCCGTGCATCCGGGCCTCACGGCCGATGCGGCGGCCACGCTGGCCCGGCTGTTTGCGGCGCTGGTAACGTAACGTGTGCCGGCTTCCGTTCTCCTTTGATTTTTGTAGATTTTACCCTTGCATACCCTTGCCCAGCTCCGTGCCGGAAACCTTTCCGGCACCACCCGCCTCGACCTTTCCGAGGGACTGACGGTGTTTCCGCCCGAAATCTTCGCCCTCGCCGACAGCCTCGAAATCCTCAACCTGTCGGGCAACGCCCTCGCGGCGCTGCCCGCCGATTTGGGCCGCCTGCACAAGCTGCGGGTCTTGTTTTGTTCCGACAACCAGTTTGAGGAAGTCCCCGCCGTTTTGGGCCAGTGCCCGGCGCTGGAGATGGTGGGTTTCAAGGCCAACCGCATCCGCACACTGCCGGCCGCCGCGCTGCCGCCGCGCCTGCGCTGGCTCATTCTTACCGACAATCAACTCGAAGCCCTGCCGGCCGAGCTGGGCGACTGCCCGCACCTGCAAAAGCTGTTGCTGGCCGGCAACCGCCTGCGCGAGCTGCCCGCCACCCTGGCCAGCTGCCACCGCCTGGAGCTGCTGCGCGTGGCGGCCAACCAGCTCTCGGGCCTGCCCGACTGGCTGCTGGCCCTGCCGCGCCTGACCTGGCTGGCCTACGCCGGCAACCCGTTTTGCGCCGCCGCCGAAGCCGTTGCCGAAACCCAAAATCCCGGCCAGGCCATCCCGTGGGCCGATTTGACGGTGCAGCAGCCGCTGGGCGAAGGCGCGTCGGGCGTTATCTACCAGGCCCGGTGGCAGCGGGTTGCCGGGCCGCCGCAGCCCGTGGCGCTCAAGGTGTTCAAAGGGGCCGTCACCAGCGACGGCCGGCCGCACTGCGAAATGCTGGCTTGCCTCGGCGCGGGCCAGCACCCCAACCTCGTGGCCGTGTACGGCCGGCTGCAAGGACACCCCGCCGCCGCCGAAGGACTGGTAATGAGGCTGATAGGCCCCGAGTTCAGCAACCTGGCCGGGCCGCCCAGCTTGGCCAGCTGCACCCGCGACGTGTACGCGCCCGGCACCGTTTTCGCCCTGCCCGCCGTGCTGCAAATTGCCCGTGGCATTGCCTCGGCCGTGGCGCATTTGCACGGCCAGGGCATTCTGCACGGCGACTTGTACGCCCACAACATCCTCGTTGCTCCCAGCGGCTTCAGCCTGCTCAGCGATTTTGGGGCCGCCAGCTTCGGGGCGGCTGCGCCCGCAGGCGCGGCCCCGGCACTGCAACGCTTCGAAGCCCGCGCCTTCGGCTGCCTGCTCGAAGAGTTGCTCGCGCACGCCGAACCACCGCCCGCAGCAACGGCCGCAGCCGCCGCGCACCTACTGGCGGCGCTGCACGAGCTGCAGCGCCGTTGCGGGCAAACTACCGTGGCCGCCCGGCCGCTGTTTGCGGAAATCGAAGCCGAGCTGGCGGCCCTTCAACGGGCGTTCGACGCGGCTCATTTCACCCTGGCCCAGCCCACCCGGCGGCTGTGAGGGTTATTTTGAAAGTTTCAATAATTACTGAAACTTGTGATACCTTTGCCCCGCTTCCTCGAAACGACCCGGAACTGGCCGGGCCTTTGTGCGCGGAAGGCTGCGGTGCATGGAAAACAAACAACCAAAAATCGTCATCGCCGGAGGCAACGGCTTTCTGGGCGAACACCTGCGGCGGCACTTTGCCGGCCTGGGCTACCGGGTGGTCATCATCAGCCGCAACGGCGTGGCGGGGGCCGATGCCGTGCGCTGGGATGCCCGCACGCTGGGGCCGTGGGCCGTGGAGCTGGAAGGGGCGGTGGCGCTCATAAACATGGCCGGGCGCACCGTCGATTGCCGTTACACTGCGGCCAACCGCCGCGAAATCATGGCCAGTCGCCTCGACAGCACCCGCGTGCTGGGCGAAGCGGTGGCGGCCTGCGCCCGGCCGCCGCAGGTGTGGCTCAACTCGTCCACGGCCACGATTTACGCCGACACGCCCGGCGAGCTGCCCGCCAACACCGAAGCGGCGGGCGTTATCGGCACCGGGTTTTCGGTGGGGGTGGCCACGGCCTGGGAAGCCGAATTCTGGGCCGCTGCCGTGCCGGCCACGCGCCGGGTGGCGCTGCGTACATCCATCGTGCTGGGGCCGGATGGCGGGGCGTTTCCGGTGATGGCGCGGCTGGCGCGGGCCGGCTTGTGCTCGCCGCAAGGCACGGGCCGGCAGTGGATTAGCTGGTTGCACATCGCCGATTTTTGCCGGGCCGTGGCGTTTCTGGCCACCCAAACCAGCGAGGCGGGTGCCTTCAACGTGTGCGCCCCCAACCCGCTGCCCAACAGCGCCTTCAATGCCTTGCTGGCCCAGAAGCTGCGCCCGTTGCTGCGCCTGCCCCAGCCCGCGTGGCTGCTCGAAATGGGCGCGTTCGTGCTCCGCACCGAAACCGAGCTGATACTGAAAAGCCGCAAGGTGTACCCGCAGCGGCTGCTGGAGCTGGGGTTTGCGTTCGATTTCCCGACCTGCGACGCGGCCGTGCGCGATTTGCTCGGGGCGTGAGGACGGGCCTGTTGCCGCCCGCCGCCCTCAATGCAGCCACCAACCCAATACGCATTTTCATGAACCCCGATTTCACCCCGCCGGCCCCGACGCTGGCCGCGGCCAAAGCGCAATTTATTCACCTCTGGGGCGTGTCGGGCACGAGCTGGGGCGTGAGCAAAACCCTGGCCCAGCTCCACGCCCTGCTGCTGGTGAGCCCGCTGGCCCTCAGCACCGAAGACGTGATGGAGCAGCTCACCATCTCGCGGGGCAACGCCAGCACCACGCTGCGCGAATTGCTTGACTGGGGCTTGATTTACAAAGAATTGCGCCCCGGCGAACGCCGCGAATACTTCGTGGCCGAAAAAGATATGCTGCAAGTAACCCGCTGCATCATTCAGGCCCGCAAGCGCCGCGAACTCGACCCCATGAAGCGCCAGCTCGACCAACTGGCCGCCCTGCCCGGCCCCGCCGCCGATGCCGAATACCAGGCGTTTCACGCCGTGCTGCTCGACATTCAGCAGCTCGCCACGGCCTCCGACAAGGTGCTGACGCGGTTGGTGCAGGCCGAAAAAAGTTGGTTCTGGAGCACGTTTTTTCGGCTTTTCATGTGAAGCCGGGCCGCTGCCGGCCAACCAGCCGTAAGAGGGTATCCAGCCAGGCGGTGCGGGTGGGCGGCTTTTCGCCGCCCGCCCGCTTGTCGTTTGGGCGTTTTTGGTCGCTCGTTCAACGGTTAGCGGGCGGGCGGCGAAAAGCCGCCCGCCCGCGCCTGACAGCCGTACCGCCTGTTTGGGTAGGTTTTAGCGCGGTTTCCAGGCCAGTGTACACGTTTTGTGTACACTGGCCTGGGAACCGCGCTAAGCCAATCTTACGTCCTTTCTCCGCCTTATGTCAACTCCCGACCCGACCCCTTCGACCCCCCAATTTACCGGCTTCGTGCAAGTGCGCGGGGCCCGCGAACACAACCTCAAAAACATTGATGTTCGCATTCCGCGCGATGCGCTCGTGGTGTTCACCGGCGTGTCGGGGTCGGGCAAGTCGAGCCTGGCGTTTGGCACGCTCTACGCCGAGGCCCAGCGGCGTTATCTGGAATCGGTGTCGCCGTATGCGCGGCGCTTGTTTCATCAAATGGCGGTGCCCGAGGTAGATGGCATTGAGGGGCTGCCGCCGGCCGTGGCTTTGCAGCAGCAGCGCGGCACGCCCACCACGCGCTCGTCGGTGGGGTCGGTGACGACGCTTTCGAGCCTGGTGCGGATGCTGTATTCGCGGGCCGGCAACTACCCGCCGGGCCAGCCCATCATCTACGCCGAAGCGTTTTCGGCCAACACGCCCGAAGGGGCCTGCCCGCACTGCCACGGCCTGGGCCGGGTGTATGAAGTGACGGAAAACTCGATGGTGCCCGACCCCGGCCTCACCATCCGCGAACGCGCCGTGGCGGCCTGGCCCCAGGCGTGGGGCGGTCAGAACCAGCGCGATATACTTGTGAGCCTGGGGCACGACGTGGACACGCCCTGGCGCGAGCTGCCCCAAAAGCTGCGCGACTGGATTCTGTTCACCGACGAGCAGCCCGTCGTGCCGGTGTACCCCGGCTACTCGCCCGCCCAAACCCAGCGGGCCGTGCAGCGCCGCGAAGAACCCAACTACATGGGCACGTTTTCGAGCGCCCGCCGGCACGTTTTGCACACCTTCGCCACCACCCAAAGCCCGCTCATGAAGAAGCGGGCCTTGCAGTATATGCTGAGCGCCGCCTGCCCGGTATGCGCCGGCAAACGCCTGAAATTAGCCGCGTTAAGCGTGAAATTTGCGGGCCTCGACATTGCCGACTTTTCGGCCCTGCCGCTCAAGCAAGCCGCCGCCCTGCTGCGGCCCTACGCCCAGGGCACGGCCGCCGCCCAGGCCCACGACGCGGCCCACCCCGAACAAGCCGAAGCCGCCCGCCGCGTCGCCGCCGACCTTTCGGCCCGCCTGCTGGTGCTCCTCGATTTGGGCCTCGGCTACCTGGCCCTCGACCGCGCCACGCCCACGCTCTCGCCCGGCGAGCTGCAACGGCTGCGGCTGGCTACCCAGCTCTATTCCAATTTGTTCGGGGTCGTTTACGTGCTCGATGAGCCCTCGGCGGGCCTGCACCCGGCCGACACCGAGGCGCTGCTGACGGCGCTGGACAGCCTCAAAAAAGCCGGCAATTCGCTCTTCGTCGTCGAGCACAACCTGGACGTGGTGCGCCGCGCCGACTGGCTCGTGGACGTAGGCCCCGGCGCGGGCGAGCAGGGCGGCGAAATCCTCTACAGCGGCCCACCCGCCGGCCTGGCCGCCGTCGAAAACTCCGCCACACGGCGGTTTTTATTCGACCAGAACTTCGCCGGTCCATCGGTTTTGAGCCGCGAAAACCCGCGCCCGCCGCGTACGCCCAATGGCTGGCTTAAAGTCGCTGGCATCAGCCGCAACAACCTCACCGACTTGTCGGTACGCTTCCCGTTAGGCGTTTTCACGACGGTGACGGGCGTGTCCGGCTCCGGCAAATCCACCCTCGTCAGCCAGGCTTTGGTGGAGTTGGTAAGGGCTGAGTTGGGAGTTAAAAGTGAGGAGTTAAGGGCCGATGAAGGCGAGGAAGAATATCCAACTCTTAACTCCTCACTCTCAACTGCTAACTCCCCGCAAGGCCGCATTACGGCCGGGGCCGAGCGCATCAACCGCCTCGTGCAGGTGGACCAGAAGCCCATCGGCCGCACTCCGCGCTCGAACATGGCCACCTACACCGGCCTTTTTGACCACGTACGCCGCCTGTTTGCGGCCACGCCCGAGGCCCGGCAGCGCCGTTTCGATGCTGGCCGGTTCTCGTTCAACGTGGCCAAAGGCCGTTGCGAGAACTGCCAGGGCGAAGGCTTCGTGATGGTCGAATTGCTGTTTTTGCCGAGCGTGTACGCGCCCTGCGCCGTGTGCCACGGCACCCGCTACAACGCCAAAACGCTTGAAATCAGGTATCAGAAAAAGAATATTGCCGAAGTATTGAGCCTGACGGTTGATGCGGCCCACGACTTTTTTGCCGCCGAACCCGCCGTGCAGCGCCCGCTGGCCGTGCTGCGCGACGTGGGCCTGGGCTACCTCCGCCTGGGCCAGCCCGCCACCGAACTGTCGGGCGGCGAAGCCCAGCGCATCAAGCTCGCCACCGAGCTGCAACGCGCCCCCCGCGGCCACACCCTCTACGTGCTTGATGAGCCCACCACCGGCCTGCATCCGGCCGACGTGGAGAAGCTCCTCCTGCAACTCAACGCACTGGTGGAGAGTGGCAACACCGTCATCGTAGTGGAGCACGATATGCGCGTGGCCGCCGCCGCCGACTGGCTCCTCGACATCGGCCCCGGTGCCGGCGACGAGGGCGGGCGCATCGTGGCCGAAGGACCGCCGGCTGATGTGGCGCAAGCCGCCGGCAGCAAAACCGCGCCCTACTTACGGCGGTTTTTGGGGTGAAGCCGGGTTGGTTGGTGTGGAACGTCGCCCTGCGCCAGCGTAGCAACAACTGCTTCTTACTGCAAAGCTGTTCAGCAAGTCGGCGACGGTGAAGCTGGCACGCGTTTTTAACGCGCTGCCGCCTGGCTGCGCGTCTCCGACGCGCGGCCAGGCTCGCGCAAAGCATTCCTTGCGCCTTCCTAACCGCGCGTCGGAGACGCGAAGCCAGTAAGCACGCGTTAAAAACGCGCGCCAGCCGACTTCCTAAACAGCCTCTGCACCCAACACCCAAAACCCAACACCCAAAACCCAACACCCAACACCCAAAACCCAACACCACTGTCCAAGCCCACGCCACACGTTTTACGCCATGCAACCCGCCAACAATCAGTTCCCTGCCCACGCCTTTCGGCGGCAGGACGAACCGCCCGATGCCGATTTTTACGCCTTTCCGCGCTTCGTGACGCACATTGACGACGCGGCCATTGCGGCGGTTACGCAGCTTTACCGCGCGTATTTTCGGCCTGATACGGTCCTGCTCGATTTGATGAGCAGTTGGGTGAGCCACCTGCCGCCGGAGGTGGCCTACGCCGCCGTTACCGGCCTGGGCCTCAACGCCGCCGAGCTGGCCCGCAACCCCCGCCTGAGCGCCGCTGTGGTGCAGGACCTCAACCAAAACCCCGTGCTGCCCTTCGCCAACAACACGTTTGACGGGGCGGCCATCTGCGTTTCCATCGACTACCTCACGCAGCCCGTGGCCGTGCTCGCCGAGCTGGCGCGGGTGCTGCGGCCGGGGGTGCCGCTGGTCGTCACCTTCTCCAACCGCTGCTTCCCGACCAAAGCCATCGCCGCCTGGCACGCCCTCGACGACCGCGGCCACCTGGCCCTGGTGCAGCAGTTTTTGGAAGCCGCCGGCGGCTGGCAGGCCATCGAGTTGCTCGACCGCAGCCCCGCCCCCGGCCGCTCCGACCCGCTGCTGGCCGTGGTGGCGCGGGCGGGGTAGGGGGCACGGGCAAGCGTCAAAAAGCGGCGATTTTGATGGGTGCCCGGCTGCTGACCAGTCGTTTTGATGCTTGCTTTGCGACCTGACATCAATTAAGCCTAATTTTGATGCCTGTCTCGCCTGTTTATTGCATCAATACGGCCCGCGACTACCTCAACAAGCTGGTAACGATGCAGGTACTGGAAAAGAAAACCGTGCGCGGCAATCATTATTACCTCAACCGCGAGCTTTACAGCGTGTTGGAAGAATAAAGGCAATTAACTTGTCAGCAGCACTTTCCAGGCTTCTGCCAACTGCCCGTCGGCCAGCAGTTGCCGGCCCAGCTTAAGCAACTCAGCTTCCCGCGCTGGCGAGCCGGGGGCGTGTTTGTTGAGTAGGTAGGCCACGGCGGGCGTGGCGGCGAAGGCAGCCACGTCGGCGGGCGTGGGCAGGGCATCGGCTTCGATGTTGGCGAGGCGGCCCAATTCGTTGCCGCTCAGGACGTTGGAAGTGCGGAGGCGTTCGGGCAATTGGTCGATGCCGATGCCGAGGCGGCGGTTGGGCTTGGGCACCTCAAACAAGCTGGCCCCGTTGGCGCGGCAGTACCAGTCGCCGCCGAGGCGGGCCACGGCGTCGAGCTTGAAAGGGTCGATGCCGGTGGCGTCGGGCAGCAAAATGTCCTCGCGGAAGTGGGCACGTACCACGCGGCAAATCACCAGGTTGCCGGCCCCGTTGTTCTGGCCCAGCTCGATGATTTGCTCGACCACGCACTCGAAAGCGGCCGGCGCTTCGGCCACGCGGGGCGGGCGCACCCGCTCAGAAGCCAGCTCGGTGAGGCCGGCTTTTACGAATTCATTCACGCCCTGGGCGTACTCGGTGCTGGCCAGCGACATCTGCTCGACCAGTGCAAAATCGCAGATGTTGATGACGACTTCGGGCACCTCGCGCACGTTTTGCAGCGTGTGTTTCTGCGAGTTGTCGCGCACCCGATTGGCGGGCGAAAAAATGAGGATGGGCGGGTTCGAGCTGAAGGCGTTGAAGAAGCTGTACGGGCTGAGGTTCACGGTGCCATCGGCCGATACGGTGCTGGCAAAAGCCACCGGGCGCGGGGCCACCGCGCCCACCATAAACGGGTGCCACTCGTTGGGTTTGAGGTCGGAAGGCGTGAGGGAATGGAAACTGGGCATGAGGCGGGCGGGTTTGTGAATTGGCGGGTTTGCGGGTTCAAAGCTAATTCCGATTAGCTTGCGCCTTCGTTTCAAGTTCCGCCCGATTTTTCCACCCGCTGCCCAATCCCCGCCCCCATGCGCATCCGAACCCTCCCCGAATACCACGCCGCTTACCAGCAGTCGGTCGAAGACCCCGATGCTTTCTGGGCGGCCTGCGCCGAAGCCTTCACCTGGCGCAAAAAGTGGGACACCGTGCGCGGCGGCGAGTTTTCGCCCGCCGGGCGCAGCACTTGGTTTGAGGGTGGCCGCCTCAACCTCACCGAGAACTGCCTCGACCGGCACCTGGCCACGCGGGGCAACAAGCTGGCCCTCATCTTCGAACCCAACGACTCGAAGGCCCGGCACCAGCGCTTCACCTACCGCGAGCTGCACCAGGCCGTGTGCCAGTTTGCCAACGTGCTGCTCAACAACGGCGTCGAGAAGGGCGACCGGGTGCTGATTTACCTGCCCATGATACCGCAGCTGGCCATTGCCGTGCTGGCCTGCGCCCGCATTGGGGCGGTGCATTCGGTGGTGTTTGCCGGTTTTTCGGCTACCGCCATCGCCGACCGGGTGCAGGACGCCGGGGCGGCCTTCGTCGTCACGGCCGACGGCCTGAACCGGGGCGCGAAGCAAATCCCGGTCAAGAGCGTCGTGGACGAGGCCCTTTTGCACTGCCCCGGCGTGGAGCGCGTGGTGGTGGTCGAGCACCTGGGCTGGCCCGTGACGATGCAGGCCGGCCGCGACGTCTGGTTTCACGACGAGGTAAAAAACGCCGCCGCCACCTGCCCGGCCGAAGAAATGAAGGCCGAAGACCCGCTCTTCATCCTCTACACCAGCGGCAGCACCGGCAAGCCCAAGGGCGTGGTCCACAGCCAGGCCGGCTACATGGTGTGGGCCGATTTCACGTTCCGCAACGTGTTTCAGGTCGAAGAAAACGACGTGCATTGGTGTACCGCCGACATCGGCTGGGTCACGGGCCACACCTACGGCGTGTACGGGCCGCTGCTGGCCGGCGGCACCACGCTGCTCTTCGAGGGCGTGCCGACGTACCCCGACGCGGGGCGGTTTTGGGAAGTCATCGACAAGCACCACGTCACCATTTTTTACACCGCGCCCACGGCCATCCGCAGCCTCATGGCCTTGCCCCTTGACAACGTGCTGAGCTACTCGCTGAGCAGCTTGCGCATTCTGGGGTCGGTGGGC
>JANYFQ010000462.1 GCA_025362615.1 Hymenobacter sp.
CAAAACCCGTACTTCGTGAACCCATACCGCCGGAAGCTCCCAAAAGTTTCTGGCGGTGGCTGATGCTGGAAACGGTCAAAGCGGCACTCGCCGCTGCGGCCCGCCACTGGTTCGGCTGACGGGTTTTTTGAGGCAAGGGGCGGAGCCGCAAGGTTCGGCCCCTTGTTTTTATACCCCGGCCTTTAGCTTATCAGCAAACAGCGCCTTCACCTTCTCCACTTTCGGCCGGGCCACGAACTGGCAGTAGGGCTCGTGCCCGTGCAGGTTGAAGTAGTTCTGGTGGTAGTCCTCGGCCGGGTAAAACGCCGGGGCGGGCAGAATTTCCGTCACCACCGGGTTGGGGAAAGCGTGGTTGTCGTTGAGCTTTTGCTTGTATTCCTCCGCCAGCTTTTTTTGCTCCTCCGAGTGGTAGTAGATGCCCGAGCGGTACTGCGTACCCACGTCGTTGCCCTGCCGGTTGGGGGTCGTCGAGTCGTGGGTTTTCCAGAACACTTCGAGCAAGTCGGTGAAGCCGATAACGGCCGGGTCGAAGGCGATGTTAATTACCTCGTTGTGGCCCGTCAGGCCGCTGCACACCTCCTTGTAAGTAGGGTTGGCAATGCGGCCGCCGGTGTAGCCCGACACCACCTTTTCCACGCCCTTGAGGTTCTGAAAAACGGCCTCGACGCACCAGAAGCAGCCGGCACCAAATGTTGCATATTCCATTAAACAGGGTTTTTTTGTTAGCGATAACTACAACGGGTCAGACACCGGCCGGGTTCTTTACTTACGTCTTGAGCTTCGAATCAGCGAGGACACTGCACGGGCGTGCAGTCCACTTACGGGGTGCTAAAAACAGGCGCTACGCCCGTACACCTGGCTTTTGGCATCCCGAAAGCCAACTGCGAGTACTCGCAATCTACTTCATGACCATCCGAAAGCCAACTGCGAGTACTCGCAAGCCACTTACTGAACCCCAAAAGCCGACTGCGAGTACTCGCAATCCACTTCTTGACCATCCGAAAGCCAACCGCGCGTACTTGCAAGCCATTTTCTGCCATCCGCAAGCCAGTTGCGAGTACGCGCAGCCCACTTTTGATGCGTTGGCTCTACCTCTGCAGCCGCTCGGCCACCACCAGTTCCTTGCTGCCGGCCGTGTACTGGTAAAACCCCTCGCCCGATTTCACGCCCAGCTTGCCGGCCATCACCATGTTCACCAGCAGCGGGCAGGGGGCGTACTTGGGGTTGCCGAGGCCCTCGTGCAGCACCCGCAGGATGGCCAGGCACACGTCGAGGCCGATGAAATCGGCCAGTTGCAGCGGCCCCATGGGGTGGGCCATGCCCAGCCGCATCACCGTGTCAATTTCTTCCACGCCGGCCACGCCTTCGAAAAGGCTGATGATGGCCTCGTTTATCATCGGCATCAGGATGCGGTTGGCCACGAAGCCGGGGTAGTCGTTCACCTCGGTGGGCGTTTTGCCGAGCTGCCGCGCGAGGTCCATCACCCGCGCCGTCACGTCGGCCGCCGTGGCGTAGCCCCGGATGACCTCCACGAGCTTCATCACCGGCACCGGGTTCATGAAGTGCATCCCAATCACCTGGGCCGGGCGTTGGGTGACGGCGGCAATTTTGGTGATGGAGATGGACGACGTATTGCTGGCCAGGATGGCCCCGGCGGGCGCGTAGCGGTCGAGGTCGCGGAAAATTTGCAGCTTCAGCTCCACATTTTCGGTGGCCGCTTCCACCACCAAATCGGCCTGGGCCACGCCTTCGGCCAGCACAGTGTGCAGGGCCAGGCGGCCCAGGGTAGCCGTTTTATCGGTCCCCGAAAGGCTGCCCTTGGCCACTTGCCGGTCGAGGTTTTTGGTGATGGTGGCCAGGCCGCGCTCCAGGGCGGCCTGGCTGGTGTCGATGAGATTGACGGCAAAGCCGTGCTGGGCAAATACGTGGGCAATGCCATTGCCCATCGTGCCGGAGCCAATAACGGCGACGTTCATACGTGGTGAGTTTGGGTAGGAGTAGGGCGGCGGCATCTTGAGCCGTGGTGCAAAGGTAGGACCTACCTCAAGCCGCAATGGGCCAGCCGCTGGGCCATGCGCTGCTCAACCGGCAACCGGCTGAATCGTTTGCCCGCCCCGACAATAAAAAAAGACCGGGCTGCAACCTTTGTGCCCGCCGCTGCCGTACAAGCCCCAGGAAACGCGGGTTTCCGGCATCTTTTCCTCCCCACTTTCTTTCCCCCTCTCTCCGTCATGGGCAATCTGTTGTACCTCGTCGCCGTCGTTCTCGTCATCCTCTGGCTCGTCGGCTTTCTCGTCCCCAGCCTCGGGGGCTTCGGGATGGGCAACCTCATCCACATCCTGCTCGTCATCGCCGTCATCATGATTTTGCTGCGCGTCATCAGTGGCCGCCGCCCGGTGTAGTGCAGTAAAATGCCTGACTTAAAAACACAAAAAACCCCTTTGGCACCAGCCGAAGGGGTTTTTTGTGTTCGGCGAGTAGCCGGTTTGGTCAGCGGCCCAGGTTGAAGAGGAAGCAAAACCGAACGACCGGGTTGGTGTAAATGGTGCTGCGGGGGCTGGCAAAGTTGTAGAGAAACAGCACGTCGGCCGCCATGCGCTCGCCCAATTGGTTGCGGTAGCCGACCCCGGCCAGGGGCGTTTCGGCCCGCCGCTGCACCTTCCCGCCGGTCAAAAAGCCTCGATTGTCGATTTCCAGCAATTCGGCGCGGGTGACTTCGTACTCGGCGTGGGCAAAAAACTGGTCAACGACTTGTACTTGTCCAAAAACTTTTACCCCCACGCTGCTGGTGTTCAGGCTGGGGCCGTTGTTGCCGAAGCTATAGTTATTGTACGCGTAGCTGATGCCCGGCCCCACGGCCACGCGCTCCGTGAGGCGGTAGCCAATGGCCGGGGCCAGGCTCACGCTGAATTGGCTGTAGTCGTCGTAGCCTCTGTAGCCCAGCCCCAGGTTGGTGTACAAAAACAGCTTCTTGCCGATGCCGCCCGACGTAGCACCGGCCTGCCGGGCGTCGCGGTTGCTGGGCAATTCCGGGGCTGGCGGCCGGGCCGGCGTGCCGGGCTGCGGGGCCACTTCGGGCACCGGCGCAGCGGGCGGCGGCAAGCCCGGCGGGGCCGAGTTGAGCACCGGTTTGTCCTGGGCACGGGCGGCAGCGGCGGCCAGCAGCAGGGCGGCAAGGAACAGGGTTTTTTTCATGACGGAAGGAGGCAATTGTTAACGCCGTTTACAACAGTGGGTTGATAACAGACAGGCCCGCTACGCGGGCAAAGCCTGCATCGGCCGATACCAATGCCAAGCCGTGAACCAGCGCCGTGGCCGCCACAATGGCATCCGGCGTTTTGATGCGGAGCTGCTGCCGTATTTTCACTGTCCGGTCGAGCACGGCGTCGGTGATGGGCAGTTGCGGTACGAAGCGCAACACTGTGGCGAAAAACTCAGCATCAATTGCAGTAAGGCGCTGAAAACCTAAAACCTCTGCCCGTGAAATGGCTGAAATGACTGCGCCTTCACGTTCAAGCCACTCCCGGCAGCGGACGTAACGGGCCTCTGGCTGACTGGCGTAAATCAGCGTGTTGCTGTCCAACAAGTACTTCATGATTTGGGAAAAGCCAGCCGGGCATCCCAATCGCGCTCCTCGCGTTGCCACGCCAGCGGGTCAGGAAAGCTTTTGCCGTCGCCGCCCCTGCGGATGATGGCCAACAGTTCCTCACGGGACAGGTGGCTCACGTCGGGTATGGGTGCCGAAAATGGCACGGCTAGCTTGTCGCCGATTACCTCAATGCCCACCTCGGCGGCCAGTGTCAGCAGCCGCTGGTACTGCTGCTCGTCTTCGAGTTGGATGGTGAAGGTTTTCATCGGGCGCGAAATAATACGTTGGTTAGCAAAGTTTTGATTTTCAGTTGGCGAAAATGTTCCGCCGACTCCTGCTTAAACCGTTGGCGCCGCACAATCATTACACCACCGAAAAGTCAAACGTCTCCAAAAACTTGGTCGTGAAATTACCGGCCTTGAAATCAACATTATCCATCAGCGCCAAATGGAACGGAATGGTCGTCTTCACGCCCTCGACCACGAACTCACTCAGCGCCCGCTTCATTTTCACGAGGGCTTCTTCGCGGGTCTGGGCCACGGTGATGAGCTTGGCAATCATCGAGTCGTAGTTGGGCGGGATGGTGTAGCCAGCGTACACGTGGGTATCAACGCGTACGCCGTGGCCGCCGGGAATGTGCAGGGTCGTGATTTTGCCGGGCGTGGGCCGGAAGTTGTGGCGCGGGTCTTCGGCGTTGATGCGGCACTCGAGGGCGTGCATCTGCGGGAAGTAGTTTTTGCCCGAAATCTTGATGCCCGCCGCCACCTTAATCTGCTCTTTGATGAGGTCGTAGTTCACCACTTCCTCCGTCACGGGGTGCTCCACCTGGATGCGGGTGTTCATCTCCATGAAGTAGAAATCGCGGTTTTTATCGACCAAAAATTCGATGGTGCCCACGCCTTCGTAGCCAATGCTCGACGCGCCCTTGATGGCGGCCTTGCCCATCGCCTCGCGCAGTTTGTCGGTCATGAACGGCGACGGCGCTTCCTCCACCAGCTTCTGGTGGCGGCGCTGAATGGAGCAGTCGCGCTCCGAAAGGTGGCAGACGTGCCCGTACTGGTCGCCCACGATTTGAATTTCAATGTGGCGCGGCTCCACTACGTATTTCTCCAAATACATTCCGTCGTTGCCGAAGGCGGCCTTCGATTCGGTGCGGGCGTCGTCCCAGGCTTTCTGAAATTCGTCGTCCGAATTAATAATCCGCATTCCGCGCCCGCCACCGCCGGCCGTGGCCTTGAGGATGACGGGGTACTTGATTTTGGCGGCAATTTTCTTGCCCTGCTCCACCGAATCCAGCAGGCCCTCGGAGCCGGGCACGCAGGGTACGCCAGCTTTAATCATGGTGGCCTTGGCCGAGGCTTTGTCGCCCATTTTGTTAATCATCTCGGGCGTGGCCCCGATGAACTTGATGCCGTTTTCCTGGCAGATGCGCGAGAACTCGGCGTTCTCGCTCAAAAACCCATACCCCGGATGAATGGCGTCGGCGTTGGTGATTTCGGCCGCCGCAATCAGGCTGGGCATACTGAGGTAGGAGAGGGCCGAAGGCGGCGGGCCGATGCAGACGGCCTCGTCGGCAAACTTGACGTGCAGGCTTTCCTTATCCGCCGTCGAGTACACGGCCACCGTCTTGATGCCCATCTCCTTGCAGGTGCGGATGATGCGGAGCGCAATTTCGCCCCGGTTGGCAATCAGTATTTTTTTGAACACGGTTTTTTGAATTATGAATTTTGAATTATGAATTATAAATTGGAAAATGGAGCCGGTCAAACCCCGCATTCGTAATTCATAATTTATAATTCATAATTAGAAAGAGGCTATTCAATCAAAAACAGCGGCTGGTCGAATTCCACCGGCGTGGCATTCTCCACCAGTGCTTTCACGATGCGGCCGCTTTCCTCGGCCTCGATTTCGTTGAAAAGCTTCATCGCCTCGATGATGCAGATGACCTGGCCTTTCTCTACCATGTCGCCCACTTGCACAAACAGCGGCACATCGGGGCCGCTGCTGCGGTAAAAGGTGCCAATCATCGGTGCTTTGAGGGCCGTGTAGCTGGCGGCGGCTTCGGCCGGGGCGGCAGGGGCGGCGGCGGGCGCAGCCGGGGCGGCGAGAGCCAGCGGAGCGGCGGGTGCCGCCACGGGGGCCGCAAGGGGCGCAGCGGCGGCCGGCGCGGCACTCACAACGTGTTTGACGGTGGCATCGCGCTGCACCGAAATCTTGAACTCATCGGTTTCGATGTTCACCTTGTTGAGGCCCGATTTGGCGATGAAATCGAGGAGTTCCTGTAATTCTTTGGCTTTCATGGGCGCGGCTTTTTTGGGCTGGTCAGACATGGGTTTTTAGTAGAAAGTAGAGCGTAGAAAGTAGAAAGAGTTTTGGGGTGCGGGCTTCGTGGACAGCGTGTTGCAGTCTTTCTACTTGCTACTTTTCTCCTCGTACTGAATTACTTCACGCGCTCGACGTAGGCGTAGGTGCGGGTATCGACGCGGATTTTGGTGTCCTGCTCCACGAAGAGCGGCACCTGGATGCGGGCACCGGTTTCGACGGTGGCGGGCTTGAGGGTGTTGTTGGCGGTGTCGCCGCGCAGGCCCGGCTCGGTGTAAGTTACCAGCAAATCGACGGTGGTGGGCAGCTCGGCGGTGAGGGCCTGCTCGGTTTCGGCATGGACGAGGATGGTGACTTCCTGGCCTTCCTTCATGAGGTCGGCGAAGGGCAGCATGGCTTCGGGGATGACGACCTGCTCGAAGGTGCTGTTGTCCATGAAGTTGAAGCCGTAATCGTCCTTGAAAAGAAACTGGTGCGGGCGGTTTTCGACGCGGGCGGTTTCAATTTTCACCCCGGCGTTGAAGGTGTTGTCAATCACGCGGCCGGTTTTGATGTTCCGCATTTTGGTGCGGACAAACGCCGGCCCCTTGCCGGGCTTGACGTGCTGAAACTCGGTGATGACGTGCAACTCGTTGTTGTAGTTAAGAACGAGCCCGTTGCGGAAGTCGGCGGTGGAAGCCATTGGTTTTAATTATAAATTATGAATTATGAGTTATGAATTAGGGGTAATGGGTAATGAATTCAAAAACGAGTTGTGATGTCGTCGCTGCAATTCATAACTCATAATTTATAATTCATAATTAAAGTCAGTATGCCCATTTTAAATACACCGACCCCCAGGTGAAGCCGCCACCAAAGGCAGCCAGAATCAGGTTGTCGCCGCGTTTGAGTTGGGGTTCGTAGTCGGCGAGGCACAGCGGGATGGTGGCGTTGGTGGTGTTGCCGTAGCGGTCGATGTTGAGCATTACTTTTTCGGCCCCCACGCCCATGCGGTTGGCGGTGGCGTCGATGATGCGCTTGTTGGCCTGGTGGGGCACGAGCCAGGCCACGTCTTCCTTGCTAAGGTGGTTGCGCTCCATGACCTGGGCGGCCACGTCGGCCATGTTCGTGACGGCGAATTTGAAGACCGACGCGCCTTCCTGGTAGATGTAGTGCTCCTTGGCGGCGATGGTTTCGGGCGTGGGCGGGCGGCGGCTGCCGCCGGCTTTCTGGTGCAGGTAGGCCTCGCCGCTGCCGTCGGTCCGCAGCACCTGGTCGAGGATGCCGAAGCCGTCGGTGCTGGGTTCGAGGAGCACGGCGGCGGCCCCGTCGCCGAAGAGGATGCAGTTGGCGCGGTCAGTGTAGTCCACGATGGCCGACATTTTGTCGGCCCCCACCACAATCACCTTTTTGTGGGTGCCGGCCTGGATGTACTGCGCCCCCGTCACGAGCGCAAACAGAAACGTGGAGCAAGCCGCGTTCATGTCGAAACTAAAGGCTTTCTTGAGGCCCACGGCGTTGGAAATGATGTTGGCCGTGGCCGGAAACAGCAAATCGGGGGTCGTGGTGGCGCAAATCAGCAGCTCCACGTCGTCGGGGTTGGTATTGGTTTTGGCCAGGAGCTGCTGCACGGCCTTGGCCCCCATCACGGAAGTACCCTGGTTTTCGCCCTTCAGAATGCGCCGCTCCTTAATGCCCGTGCGGCTGGTAATCCAGGCGTCGGTGGTGTCCACGAGCTTCTCCAGTTCCAGGTTTGTCAGCACGTAGTCGGGCACGTAGGCCCCTACTCCGGTAATGGCGGCAGTCGTCTTCATAGCCGGCAAAAGTAGGGGCAATGCCCGAAAGCACCGGGCTAAAAATGCCCAAACGCTCCTTACTTCTTGATTATTAGCAGTTAAATTGTTGGTTGAGCTGCGGCGAGGGCGTTGCCCCCGGTCCGGCCATGCAATGCCTGGCTACGATTTGAACGTCGCCCGGACGTGCTCCACAATGCCCGAAGCGGCCATCGTGTAGCCCTGCACCAGCATATTGGCGATGGCGCGGGGCGTGCTGCGGCCGTGCCCGATGATGGCGTTGTCGTTGATGCCCAGGATGGGCGAGCCGCCCACGGCTTCGTAGTTGAAGCGGTCGAAAAACGGGTCGTGGATGTGCTTGGCCTCCAGCAGCTCGTAGATGGATTCGGCCATTTTCAGCAGCACGTTGCCCGTGTAGCCGTCGCAGCTTATCACGTCGGCTTTGTCGTTGAAAAGGTCTCGGCCTTCAATGTTGCCGATAAAGTGAATGTGCGGGTTTTCCTTGAGCAGCGCGTAGGCCGCTTGCAGCAGCGGGGTGCCCTTGCCTTCTTCTTCGCCCAGGTTCATCAGCCCCACTTTGGGGTGGGCAATGCCGAGCACGTGCTGGGCGTAGAGCGAGCCCAACTCGCCGAATTGCTCCAGCATTTCGGGTTTGCATTCGGCGTTGGCGCCCACGTCGAGCAAGATGCCGAAGCCGCCGTCGAGCTTGGGCACGAAGTTGGCGATGGCCGGGCGCAGTACGCCCGGCACGGCCTTTACCGTAAACATGGCCCCCACGAGCATAGCCCCGGTGTTGCCGGCCGAGCAAAAAGCATCTACTTCGCCCAAGTGCAGCAGCTTGTAGCCCACGGCAATGCTCGAATCCTGCTTTTGTTGGAAGGCTTTGGCCGGGTGTTCGCTCATTTCGATGAC
>JANYFQ010000537.1 GCA_025362615.1 Hymenobacter sp.
CTCGCGTAGGCCGCCTTGGAACTGCCTCGTTCAACGCGAGACCTCTCCGGTGGCAGCACAGCTTGGTGGTACAGCCGTTCA
Source organism: Hymenobacter sp. (assembly GCA_025362615.1). Lineage (GTDB taxonomy): Bacteria > Bacteroidota > Bacteroidia > Cytophagales > Hymenobacteraceae > Hymenobacter. The sequence goes on from JANYFQ010000537.1 coordinate 82, forward strand.
ACGCAAAAAAGCCCGCGCTGGCAATGCCAGGGCGGGCTTTTTACATTCAGTGCGCGCGGGGAGATTCGAACTCCCACACCCGAAGGCACCACCCCCTCAAGATGGCGTGTCTACCAGTTTCACCACGTGCGCTGGAAACACTGAACCTGGGCAACCCAGCCCGAAGGCCGCGCCCCGGTGAGGGCCGAAGCGGGTGCAAAGATAGGCCACGCCCCGCGTTTGGGCAACGGTGGGCCGTAAAAAAATCGGGTTCGGGGCGAGAAAAATTATTCTGTCGGCTCCAAATCCACCAAAAAAACTACCCGGTGCGCGGGGCGCAACGGGTAGTTTCGGGCAAGTGACTTAGCCGCTACTCGGCCCGCGTGAGGGGCGAATCCACGACGTGCTCGGCCACGAACCAGACCTGCATTTCGTTGGTCCGCACCAGCTCGCTCACCACCAGGTCGTTGGTGCCGTCGTCGCCGCTCTCGTCGGCTTTTTCGGCGTAGTCGTGGCAGTTTTTGAGGATGCGCTGGTGGGCATCGAGCAGGCGCGACACCTGCACCGGGGCCTCCTCGCGGTCGCGGGGCACCCGTGGAATGCTGCTGAGTTCGGCCACGTCGTGGGCCATTGCCACGGCCACGCCGCCTAAAATCTGGATTCGCTCGGCAATCGAATCCACCAGCACAGCCTGCTCCTCGTAGTGCTTGTCGTAGAGCAGGTGCAACTGGTAAAAAGTGGGGCCTACTACCTGCCAGTGGTGTTTTTTGTACATATCGCGCAGCGTCATGGTGTCGGCCAGGAGCTGGTTGAGCATGGTCACGCTTTCCTGCCGGGTGGCCTCGTCGAGGCCGATGGGCAGGCGCTGGGCCACGGTGCCGTCGAGCTGGGTGGGGGCGGGGGCGTTTTGCTGCTGGTTGAGGCGGGGCTGAATATCGACGGCAGCGTTCGAGCCGGCACCGTGGCCCACATTACCGGGGCTGGTGGCTTTGCCGCCGTTGGCGGCCGGAGCGGTTTTTTTAGCAGCCGCGCCTTCCGGGGCGGTTTTGGAGGAGGTAGCCATGCGAAGTTGAAAACAGGGAAAAAGTAAAAATGAAAACAGCCGCTGCAACCCGGCCGCGTACAAGCGGTTGAACTTACGTAAGGCCCCTGTTGGGGTTGATTTTTTCGCCTGAATTTCTGCTCATCATGTCCGAGACTACCGCGCCCGCCCCCGGTTTACACCCCGAATACCACCTCAGCAGTTCGGCTTTGCTGCAAAATGTAGTGATTGGCCTCTCCGACGGCCTTACCGTGCCGTTTGCCCTGGCGGCGGGCCTGAGCGGGGCCGTGGCCGCCACCGGCTCGGGGCTGGTGATAACCGCCGGGCTGGCCGAAATCGTGGCCGGCAGCATTGCTATGGGCCTCGGCGGCTACCTGGCCGGCCGCACCGAAGTTGAGCACTACGCCGCCGAGCTGGCCCGCGAACGCCGCGAAGTGCAGGAAGTGCCCCACATCGAACGCGCCGAAGTAGCCGAGCTGCTGGCCGAAATGGGCCTCTCGCCCGAAACCGCCGCCCGCGCCACCGCCGAACTCACCGCCGACCCCGAGCAGTGGGTAAAATTCATGATGAAATACGAGCTGGGCCTCGAAACCCCCGACCCACAGCAGGCCCCCAAAAGCGCCTTTACCATCAGCCTGGCCTACGCCGTGGGCGGCTTGGTGCCGTTGAGCGCATATTTTTTTACCGACACCCCGGCGCAGGGCCTGGCGTGGTCGGCGGGCATTACGCTGGTGTGCCTGTTGTTTTTTGGTTTCTTCAAAGCCCGCCTGACGGGGCAGCCGGCCGTGGCCGGGGCCGTGCGGATGGCCGTAGTTGGCGCACTGGCGGCAGCGGCGGCCTTCGGCGTGGCGCGGGCCGTAACGGGCGGGTAGCGCGGGTTTTCAACCCGCGCTTCGGGCAATTCTCACCCCAACCGCTTACCTTCATCGAAGGCAAAAGCAAACACCATCTGCTTACGACTTCAATATCCCTGCGCGGGTTGAAAACCCGCGCTACCAACCAACCATTACCATGAAAAAACACCCTACCCCCGCCGTGCGCGTCGAGCCGGCCACCTTCCGCCTCGCCGACCTCGACCCCGACACCACCGCGCCCTTTGCAGGCAAGCAGGCCGCCGAAAAACGCCTCGCCCACCTGCGCCCGCGCCTGGCCGAATTGCAGGAATTACTTTACGCCGAGCACACCCGCAGCCTGCTGCTGGTGTTTCAGGCGATGGACACGGGCGGCAAAGACGGAGCCATCGAGAAGCTGCTGACCGGCGTGAACCCCGCCGGCGTGGAGGTGGCATCCTTCAAAGCCCCCACATCGCCCGAACTGGACCACGATTTTCTCTGGCGCATCCACGCCCGCACGCCCCAGCGCGGCCACATCGGCGTGTTCAACCGCTCGCACTACGAGGACGTGCTGGTCGTGCGCGTCCACGGCCACATAAGCGAGCAGGAGTGCCGCGCCCGCTACGCCGACATCAACGCGTTCGAGGACTTGCTGGCCCGCAACGGCACCCGCATCCTCAAATTTTTCCTGCAAATCTCGCTGGCCGAGCAGGCCGAGCGCCTGCAAGCCCGCCTCGACAACCCCGCCAAACGCTGGAAATTCGACCCCAACGACCTCAAGGAGCGCAAGCTGTGGCCCCAGTACCAGGCGGCGCTACAAGATGCCCTGGCCGCCACCAGCACCGCCGCCGCGCCCTGGTACGTGATACCCGCCAACGCCAAGTGGGCCAGAGACTTGGCCATCATGGAAATTGTGGTAGCAGCGCTGGAAGAAATGAACCCGCAGCCGCCCGCTGCCGATTTCGACGTGGCAGCCCAAGTCATCGAGTAGCGTACCCGAAGCAAAAAGAGTGGCCGGACAAAGCCTTCAAGGCATTTGT
>JANYFQ010000559.1 GCA_025362615.1 Hymenobacter sp.
ATCGGCCCGGATGCCCACGCCCACGGCGCTGCCGATGCTGGCCCCGGTGCCGGTCAGGGCGTTGCCTTGCAGGTTCAGGGCCTGGGTGGCGGTGTGGTTGCCCAGGTTGTCGCCGCTTACGCCGGCGGGCAGGCTGGTGCTACTGCTCAGGTTGCCGTTGGCGTCGGTCACCACCAGGCCGGCCGTGGTCAGGCCCCGCAGGCGGGCGTTGCCGTCCACGTCGAGGCGCTGGCTGGGCGCGTTGGCCGTGGTGTAGCTGCTGCCGATGCCCACGTTGCCGCTGCTGGCGATGCTGAGCTTGGGCGGGCCGGCGGCGGCGGTGTTGGCGAACAGGTGCAGGAAGAAGCCACTCACGCCCAAGCCGTAGAAGTCGGCGCCGGCGGCGTTGTTGTAGAGGGTCAGCTTGCGGGTGGCCGCGTCGGTGGGCAAGGCGCCCGCGCTGCTGCCCAGGTCGAGCAGCGTGGTGGGCGTGCTGGTGCCGATGCCCACGTTGGCCCCGTTGCCGAGTATCACGGTGTTGCTGGTGGTCAGGGCCACGTTGGCCCCCAGGGCGGTGGCGTTGGTCAGGTTGGGGTGGTTGCTGTCGGGGCCGCTGTTGTAGCCCACGGCCGTGTTGTTGCTGCCCGTGTCGTTGAACTGCCCGCTGCTTTTACCTAGGAACAGGTTGTTGCTGCCGCTGGTCGTGCCGAAGCCGCTGCCGCTGCCGCTGAACACGTTGTTGTTGCCGCTGCTGGTGCTGAAGCCGCTGCTGTTGCCGCTGAACACGTTGTTGTTGCCCGTGTTGCTGTAGTAGCCCGCGTAGGTGCCGGTAAAAGTGTTGTTAAACCCCGTCGAGTTACGCTCGCCGCTTCCTACCCCCACAAATACGTTTTCGTTGCCGCTGGTGGTGGCGTTGCCGCTGCGGCTGCCCACAAACAGGTTGCGGGAACCGGTGTCGTTGGCCACGCCGCTGCCGCTGCCCACAAACAGGTTTTGGGCACCCGTCGTGTTGGCCTGCCCCGCCTGATAGCCCACGTACACATTGCCGCCGGCCGTGTTCTGCCCGATGTTCAGCCCGCCGTCGGCCCGGATGCCCAGGCCCACCACGGTGCCGATGTCGGCCCCGTTGCCGGTCAGGGCACCGTTCACGGCGGCGCTGGCGGCGGTCAGGGTGCCGCCCACCGTGCCGTTGCCGTCAATGTTGAAGTTGCTGCTGGCCTGCTGGGTGGTGGCGTTCTGAATGAAGCTGGTGCCGAAGGCTGTGGTGGCGTCGCTGCTGCCCAGGTTGCCGCTGGCATCGGTCGTTACCACGCCGGCCGTGGTCAGGCCGCGCAGGCGGGTGCTGCCGTTCACGTCCAGGGTGGCCGAAGGGGCGGGGGTGCCGATGCCCACGTTGGCCCCGTTGCCCAGCACCACGGTGTTGCTCGTGGTCAGGGCCACGTTGGCCCCCAGGGCGGTGGCGTTGGTGAGCGCGCCGCTGCCGGTGGCCGGGCCGCTGCCGCTGCCCAGGGCGGTGTTGTTGCTGCCGGTGGTGTTGTTGCCGCCCGCCTCGTTGCCGCTAAACACGTTGCCGCTGCCGGTGCTGTTGTTGCCGCCCGCCCGGCTGCCGCTAAACACGTTGTTGCTGCCGGTGCTGTTGTTGTTCCCCGCATTGGTGCCGCTAAACATGTTGTCGCTGCCGGTGGTGGTGGCGAAGCCGCTGAAGGCCCCCGTAAACACGTTGTTGGAGCCGTTGTTGGTGCCGCCCCCCGGTCCTTGGCCGCTGGCATAGCCGCTGAAGGTATTGTAATTGCCCGCCGTCTTCGCGTTGCCGCTGCCGTAGCCGGTGTAGGTGTTGCTGCTGCCCGTGGCGTTGCTGAAGCCGCTGAGGGCACCACTGAAGACGTTGTTGCTGCCCGTCGTGTTGAAAGCTCCGCTCTGGAAGCCGCTGAACAGGTTGCTGCCGCCCGTGTTCACCAAGCCCGCCTGGTAGCCCAGGTAGATGCTGCCATTGGTGTTCTGGCCGATGTTGAGGCCGCCGTCGGCCCGCACGCCCAGGCCCACGGTGCTGCCGATGTTGGCCCCGGTGCCGGTCAGGGCCGTGGTGACAATGGCGTTGGTGGTTTGGGTGGTGCCGGCCACGTCCAGCTTCTGCGCCGGGCTGCTGGTGCCGATGCCCACGCTGGCCCCGTTGCCCAGCACCACGGTGTTGCTGGTGGTCAGGGCCACGCCCGCGCCCAGGGCGGTGGCGTTGGTGAGGGCCCCGCTGCCGTTGGCCGGGCCACTGTTGTTGCCCAGGGCCGTGTTGTTGGTGCCGGTGAGGTTGTACCGGCCGCTAAAGCCCCCAACAAACACGTTGTTATTGCCCGTGGTATTGTTAAGACCACTGTTGATGCCGCCAAAGAAATTGATACTGCCCGTGGTATTGTTGCGGCCGCTCTGCGTACCGCTGAACACGTTGTTGATGCCCGTGGTGTTCTGGTAGCCACTTACGTAGCCAACAAACACGTTGTCGGAGCCCGTCGTGTTGGCCTCTCCGGCCGAGAAGCCGCTGAACACGTTGTTGAAGCCGGTCGTAGTGGCGACCCCGCTCCCTTGGCCGGTAAACACGTTATGGAAGCCGGTGGTGGTGGCCTGGCCCGCCTGGTAGCCCAGGTACACGTTGTTGCCGGTCGTGTTCTGGCCGATGTTCAGGCCGCCATCGGCTCGGATGCCTACGCCCACGGCGCTGCCGATGCTGGCCCCGGTGCCGGTCAGGGCGTTGCCTTGCAGGTTCAGGGCCTGGGTGGCGGTGTGGTTGCCCAGGTTGTCGCCGCTTACGCCGGCGGGCAGGCTGGTGCTGCTGCTCAGGTTGCCG
>JANYFQ010000593.1 GCA_025362615.1 Hymenobacter sp.
CCCGGCCCCCTGCCGCCGCTGGTGCTGCGGGCGCACAACGTGGAGTACATCATCTGGCAACGACTGGCCGAGCGCGAGGCCAACCCGCTAAAAAAGTGGTATTTGAGCCACCTGGCCGGGCGCATGAAACGCTTTGAAGCCGCCATGCTGCACCGCGTGGATGCCGTGGCGGCCATCACCGCCGACGATGCCCAGCGGCTGCGGGCGCTGGGTTGCCCCGCGCCCATTGCCATCATCCCCGCGCCGGCCAACACCAAACGCTTCCGGCCCGACCCCACCCGGCGGCCCCAGCCGCGCACCTTGTTCCTGCTCGGCTCGCTCAACTGGCTGCCGAATCTGGAAGGCGTGGATTGGTTTTTGCGCGAAGTGTGGCCCGCCGCGCACCGCGAAATGTTTGACTTAGAGCTGCACATCGCCGGCTCGCACCCGCCCGCCTACCTGGCCAACCGCCCGGCGGGGCAAGACCAGGTGTACGTCCACGGCTTCGTCGAGTCGGCCCCCGATTTCATGCAAGCCTACGACCTGATGCTCGTGCCGCTGCTCAGCGGCGGCGGAATGCGCGTCAAAATCGTGGAGGGCATGACCCTGGGCAAGGCCATCCTCAGCACCGCCGTCGGGGCCGAGGGCATTGAGGCCCGCGACGGGGTGGATATGCTGCTCCGCGACGGCGCAACGGCCTGGCTGCAAGCCCTGCGCGACTACTACCAAGGCAAACTGCCGCTGGCCGCCATCGGCGCGGAGGCCGCCCGCACGGCCCAGGCCAAGTACAGCACCGAGGCCGTGGGCGAGGGTTTTGTGGCCCTTTATCGGCAGCAACGGGCAGTAATTGGCGGTGCTGGCCGCCCCGCACCAAGTTGTTCCGTAACTTCCGGGTCGGGTGGCTGGCAAACTGTGGAGAACCGGACTGCCTAGCACTTGGTGCATAATTCGTAGCCGCTGCTGGCCAGCCGTGGGAAGTATTATATTTGTCGCTTCGCTATAATCAGCCCCGCACTTTGGTGCAATACTCAGCAAGTGTTTGTCTGTTTCCCAACCTACTTTTTAATTCACCCATGAGAATCTTGTTTACTAACTTTGTCTGCGTGGTCTGTTTTTTTTCATTTTCGGCCGCTTTCGGGCAGGTTGACATCGATAAAGGCGGCTGGTCGGTCGTTTTCGAGGACGATTTCAATGACCCAAATACAGTGAGTCCGCTCTCCCCGTCTAAAAAGTGGTATGATGGCTACTACTTCGGAGGTCTAACGCATCAGCTTGGTTCGAACATTGCATACTACTCAGCGGATAACGTAAGCATCCGCAACGGAACTGCAGAGTTTGCTACCCAGGACGTATCAAGTAACCCAATCAGTACGCAGGAAGTACGTACAGATACAAATCCGGTGCGGTTACCAGTAAATTTGACGACGCGGCTTATTCCGGCTGCAGAGCCAATGGCAGTTCGGTCAGCAACAATGGCTTTCTATACGGTATGTTCGAAGTAAAGTGCAGAATGCCGAAGGGGGGCAACGGCCGGTTGGCTGGCTTCTGGCTCTATGGGGATGTCGAAGTGGACGTGTTCGAGTTCAATGGCAACTCGCCCAGTCAGTTTTCTAGTACGGTGCAGCCCGTTGGTTCGATGAACAATGGCTGCGCGACTTACCATACCAAGCTACTGCCCGGTGACCTAACCGAAGGATACCATATATATACGCTGGTTTGGATGCCTACAGCTATCAGCTACTTCTTCGACGGTCGTGAAATACGCACCGACCGCCCCCCCCGGCAGGTGCCGTTCGGCTGCGACTGGCGGCGTATGCAGGTGTGTCTGGACGCGGAAGTCTGGTACAATCCAGATGATATAAATGCACAGTCGTTTAGTGTGGACTACGTGCGGGTATATAAGCCGACCAACGGGAGCTATGTGACGACCCCTTACAAGCGTGGCACGGCCGTTAATAACATTGACTGCCTGAACTGGAATACAACGACCATTGACAAGGACCAGTCGGCATGCTACTCTTTCCGCTCGGTACCCACCCGCGATTTTGCCGTGACGGCCGCCAACGATGTCTTCTACAAAAACGATACCGGGAACCTGCTACAGATGAATTGGAATGCTAGCGCTGGCCGCTGGGACTACCAGCACCTGAATGCCACCGTTACCAACGTCAGCGCAAACGTCGCCTGTAGCCCCAACGGCTCTAACGTATACTATTCGGACGCGAACGGCCGTATGTTCAATTTATGGAATGCTCCCAACTGGCGGAGCGATTGCTTAGACTGGAGCGTGGCAAATGTGTCTAACAATGTGGTAGTTTCGAATACCACTTCAAATGTCTATTATCGCAACAAAAACAATGGGTTGTCAAATTTTTGGTACGATAAAGGCTGGAGAAACGCGCCCATCTGGGAGGCACCGGATGTTTCGGCCTGCGAGGGCTCAGTGGCCGTGACTGACAACTACATTTTTTTCAAGACCAACAGCGGGCAACTGAAATATATTACATGGACAGGTAGCGGCTTCACGACAGCCTACGCCATCCCTGGTGCCACTAACGTACAAAGCTCCATTAACGTCAAGGCCAACAACGTGGCGCAAGGCATTAGCGGGCTTAAAATTTACTATATTGGGGATGGTGGCGTACTATGTAACACATACATTGAGAACGGTCAGTGGGTTGTTAAACCAATCTGGGAAGCCAGCAACGCGGGGGCCTACCTGTGCCTTACAGGCGACCAACTTTACTATCGGGGCAATGAAGGCAAGTTATGGAATGCGTACTGGTACGAAAACGGTTGGCGGGTCACGCCTATCAACTATGCCTCATGCCCCGAAGTTAAGGGCGGCTTATGTGCTGGCAACGATGGCCGTGTGTTCTTCACCAATAACCGCTATCTTTATAACACTTGGCCTTCGGCTTCAAAACTAGAGGCAGTACCCTGCAACAACGGCCACTCCAACCCCATCTCCAATCGGTTAGGAGGCATCGGTGTCGCGTCCTTGGCTGACACCTATTCGGTCAATTATGCCTCCGTTACAGCCTACGACCAGTACGGCCTCTTGATTAAAGTTCTTAAAGTGCCAAATGGCGGCAACGAGCAAGACATTAGAGACAGTCTTAGATTAAGTCCCGGTCTTTATATCTTGCGCTTCGCCAACCAGCAAGGAGAAATCGTGCATACTGTTAAAACCGTCATCACAAACTAGTTTTAGCTGCGCCCCGGCCAGATGGTCTGCTGGCAGAAACGATACCTTTGCAGTTACAATGAAGATTCTGGTGCTGCTTTCGCGGTTCCCGTATCCGCTGGACAAGGGCGACAAATTGCGGGCCTTCCACCAGTTGCGAATGCTGGCGGCGGCCCACGAAATTCACCTGTTCGCGGTGTCCGACGAGGCCGTTTCGGCTGAAGCTGAGGCGGCGGTGCGCCCGCTGTGCCGGGGTGGCCTCACGGTAATGCGCCTGCGCCGGCCAGGCATCGCAGCCAGCATGGGCCGGGCGCTGGCTTCGGGGCTGCCCTTGCAGGTTGGTTACTTTCAAAGCCCGGCCGCCCGGCGGCAACTGACAACCGTAGTCCGTGATTTTGCCCCCGAACATATCTACTGTCAGCTCATTCGCATGGCCGAATACCTGCGGCCCCTGGTAGGCAGGCTGCCGATGACGCTCGATTACATGGACGTTTTTTCGGCGGGCATGGCCCGACGAGCCAGGCAGGCCCCGGCCTGGCAGCGCCCTGTAATGGCCCTCGAAGCCAACCGCCTTACTACTTACGAGGCAGAAGTTTTCGAATGGTTTACGCACCACACCATCATCAGCGACCAAGACCGGCAACTTATCCAACACGCGCAACGTGAACGAATTGAAGTCGTTGCGAACGGCATAGACCTTGGTTTTTTTCAGTCTCGGCCCAGCGCTGCAAAGAAATTTGAGGTGCTGTTTTGTGGCAATATGGCTTACCACCCCAACGTGGATGCGGCCTGCTTTCTGGCTGAGGAAATCATGCCGTTGGTACGCCAACAATGCCCTGCGGCGCGGCTGTTAGTAGCGGGCACGACACCTACCGCCAAGGTGTTGGCTCTGGCATCGGCTCAGGTTACAGTGAGCGGTTGGTTGCCCGATATTCGGGACGCTTATGCTTCGGCACGAGTTTTCGTGGCACCCATGCGGGTTGGTACGGGACTGCAAAACAAACTGTTGGAAGCAATGGCCATGCAGTTGCCAAGTGTCACGACTACTTTAGCCAACAACGCGCTGCGCGGTCAGTCGAACCACGATTTGCTGGTGGCAGATTCGGCCCGAAATCTGGCCACTGCTATTGTTAATTTGCTCACAGACGAGGGTTTTGCCGACCAGATTGCCCGGCAGGGCCAAGCTTTTGTGGCCACCTACTACGATTGGTCCGGCACCACGGCAGTCCTCCAGGCATTGCTACGAGGACCAGCTCCGCGTTCTTGATTGTAATACCTGGGTGGCCAACTTCGGGTGCGGCTGCAAGTTGTTAGCCGGGAGTTGCCTGCTGAAATTCCAAGCCCTTTCTTCTCTATTTCTCTGGATGACAACCATCAGCTAACAGCTAACAGCCTAACTAAGAACTCCATGCTCGACACCATCGAATCCGCCATCGAAGACATTCGCGCTGGCAAAGTAGTCATCGTGGTTGATGATGAGGACCGCGAAAACGAGGGCGACTTCATTTGCGCTGCCCGCTGCGCCACGCCCGAGGTCATCAACTTCATGGCCACCCACGGGCGCGGGCTGGTGTGCGCCGCCCTCACCGAAGAACGCTGCGACGAGCTGGGCCTCAACCTGATGGTGGGCCACAACACGGCCCTGCACGCCACGGCCTTCACCGTGTCGGTGGACTTGCTCAAGAACGGCGTGACCACCGGCATCTCCGCTTCCGACCGCTCCAAGACCGTGCTGGCCTTGATTGACCCCACCACCCGGCCCGAAGAACTGGGCAAGCCCGGCCATATCTTCCCCCTCAAAGCCCGCCGCGAGGGCGTGCTGCGCCGCGCCGGCCACACCGAGGCCACCGTCGATTTGGCCCGGCTGGCGGGGTTTGAGCCAGCCGGCGTACTGGTCGAAATCCTGAAGGAAGACGGCGAAATGGCCCGCCTGCCACAACTCGAGGAAGTGGCCAAAAAGTGGGGCCTCCGGCTGATTTCGGTGCAGGACCTTATCAAGTACCGCCTCGCCAAAGAGAGTTTGATTCAGCGCGATATTTCGGTCAAAATGCCCACCGAATGGGGCAATTTCGACCTTTACGCTTATACCCAGCGCAGCAACGGTGCCCAGCACCTGGCCCTGGTGAAGGGCGACGTGAGCGGCGACGCGCCGGTGCTCGTGCGCGTTCACAGTTCCTGCGTGACGGGTGATATTTTTGGCTCCTGCCGTTGCGATTGCGGCCCCCAGCTACACCAGGCCATGAGCCAGATTGAGGCCGAAGGCCGGGGCATCATCATCTACATGAACCAGGAAGGGCGCGGCATTGGCCTGCTCAACAAGCTCAAAGCCTACAAGTTGCAAGAGCAAGGCCGCGACACCGTGCAGGCCAACGAAGAGCTGGGCTTCCGGGCCGACGAGCGCGATTACGGCGTGGGTGCCCAAATGCTGCGCGACCTCGGCGTACGTAAAATGCGCCTGCTCACCAACAACCCCCGCAAGCGCACCGGCCTCATCGGCTACGGCCTCGAAATTGTGGACACGGTGAGCATCGAAATCGAAGCCAACCCGCACAACGAGCGCTACCTGACCACCAAGCGCGACAAGCTCGACCACACCATTATGCGGAAGCTGGACGACGACGACGCAAACGAGGCGGCAGCTTGAGCGGGAAGAGCATAAAAAAAGCCCGCAAATTGCGGGCTTTTTTTGGTAATGCATCCATCATCAGGCGCTTACTGCCAGGTTTCGGTGCGCGTTAGGTTAGTGCCGGTGGGCGTGAAGCTGCGGTTGGCTCCGCCTTCGTAGAGCACATTGCCCGCACCATCTTTGCGGATGTATTTGTACTGGACAGCCGTGCCGCTGGTCAGGTTGATGGTGCCGCTCCACTTAGGGAAGGCGGAGCCGCTGAGCTTGATGGCATTGGCAGCATTCCAGGCACCAAGCTGGGCCGTATTGCCCAGTACGTACACGTCCTGGCCAGCTACGGTGTTGCTGTACGTGACGTTGAAATTAACGGCCGTAGTGCCGGCGGGGGGCGGCGTGGCACCCTGGGGCACCCATATGGCGTAGGAACGGGCATTAACGCGGAATACGCCGTAGCCGTTGCCGTCCGTCGTGACGGTGCCGCTGGTGTTGCCGGTGGCATCGGTGAGGGTGGCGTTCTTAAAGGGCGAGGTGATGCCCTTGCTGGCGGCACCGCCGCCGTCGTTGAGTAACTGCATGAGCCCCAAGTGACTGGCATCGCCGTTGCGTGAGTAGGCATACACGTCGGCGTCGTTGTTGTTGGTGTACTCGAAGCCGGTGCCGTAGGCGTTGGCTTGGCGGATTTGGGTCAGTTTTTTAATTTGAGTGCCAAGGCCGTAGGTGTAATAGTCTTTGTAAAACACGCAGGGGTAACCTTTCTCGCGGGTCAGAATGTAGGCGTAGGCCAGCATTTTGAGGTTGCTTACCGGCGAGTAAAGTGCGCCGCCGGTCTGGTCGGTGTCGTGGTTTTCAACGAACGACACCGACAACGCCCCGTTGGCCTCGGTGAAACCCGCGAATTGCAGCCCGCGCATATCCCAGGCTCCGTTGCCGTTGCTCATGTCCTGAAACGTGTAGTGCAGCGGCACATCGAAGAGGCTGGTACGGCCGCCGGTGGCGGCGGCGTAGTTTTGCAAATCGCCGAGGTTGCGGAACCAGGCTTCGCTCACGGCGAAGCGGCCGTTGGTTTTCACGGCATCGAGCCACTCGTTCACGAACGAAGTTTGAATGTGCTTGGTGGCGTCGAGGCGGTAGCCGTCGAGGCCCAGCTTAGCCGTTATCCAGTTACCCCAGTTCTTGGTTTCGGTGCGCTGATTCACGTCGGCGTACCGAATTTCCGAACCCAGCAAATTGTCGTAAGCGTCGTTGTTGGCGTAGGGCTGAAAATCGTAGGCGTTCCACTGGTACCAGCCGTTGTTGGGCGCTTGCTGGGTGGCGTTGAAGTTGTAGTAGTGCCACTTAAAACTGCTGTAGGTGTTGCCCCGGCCCGGATAAGTGAAGCTCGTGTACACGTTGTAGTTGGTGCCGCCCACGTTAAACTGTTCCTGAGCATCGGCCGAGGTCAAGTGGTTCATTACCATGTCTTCGTACACCTGAATGCCCTTGCCGTGCAGGGCCGAGATGCAGCCCTGCAACTGGGCCAGCGTGCCGTAGCGCGTGGCCACGGTACCCTTCTGATTGAACTCGCCGAGGTCGTAGCGGTCGTACACGCCGTAGCCCACGTCGTAGCCGCTGCCACCCTTGTAAGCCGGTGGCAGCCACACGGCCGTGATGCCGGCGCTGCTCAAATCGGTGGCCTGCGAACCGAGGAGCTGCCACCAGCTTTGGCCGCTGGTGCTGGTGGGCACGTCCCAGTAGAAGCCTTGCATCATCACGCCGTTGGCCACGGTAGCATTGGCACCGGTGCTGGCGATGGGTTGCAGCGCCGGGCTATCGGGCGCAAGCGCGTCTTTCGTGCAAGACGAAAGCAGTAGGGAGGCGGCCCCGAAAATCAGGGCTGCGCGGCGTAGGTTTTGTTCCATGAAGTGGGTGTTGGGTGAGAATTGCGATTGCAACATTACCAATCATTTGCCACAAGTGTTGATAACGCTCGCAAAGAATGCTGCCTAAAATTTGCAATCGATTGCAACAATCGATATTTGCAATCGATTGTTGCCATGTTTAGAATGCCCGAACAATGCCCGAATTTTACACTAAAAAAGCCGGATGCTCGCTACGAGCATCCGGCTTTTTTGTGTTTTTGGTCTCCTCTGGCCGTGTTTCGCTGATGGGTTGAACCGACCTGAACTCAACCTAAAAACCAGCCACCAGCAAGCCCTGGTTAAGCCAACTGGTACATCTTGCTGCGCTGGGTTTTCAGGACTTCGTCGGCCAGGTATTCTTCGTAGTTCATGCGGCGGTCGAGAATACCATCGGGGGTTAGCTCGATGATGCGATTGGCCACGGTGTCAATGAATTGCAGGTCGTGGCTGGCGAATAGCATGGTGCCGGAGTAGTCGCGCAGGCCGTTGTTGAGGGCTTGGATTGATTCGAGGTCGAGGTGGTTCGTCGGGTCGTCGAGGACAAGAACATTGCCGCTTTCGAGCATCATTTTGGAGAGCATACAGCGCACTTTTTCGCCGCCGCTCAGCACACTGGGCTTCTTCTGCGACTCTTCGCCCGAAAACAGCATCCGGCCCAGCCAGCCCCGAATAAAGCTCTCATCCTTCTCGACCGAATACTGCCGGAGCCAGTCCACGAGGTTGATGTCGTTGGCCTGGAAGTAGTTGGAGTTTTCTTTGGGGAAGTAGCTGGGCGTGATGGTGGTACCCCACTTGATTTCGCCGCTGTCGGGGGTGCTTTCGCCGAAGAGGATGTCGAACAGGGCCGAAGCGGCGCGGTCGTCGCGGCCGACGATGGCCACTTTGTCCTGCTTGTCGAGCGTGAACGACACGTTGCGGAGCACCCATTGGCCATCGACTTTCTTGCTCACGTTTTCGACGCTCAACAACTGGTTGCCGGCCTCGCGCTCGGGCTTGAAGGCAATGTACGGGTAACGGCGCGACGAAGGCTTAATCTCCTCCAGGGTAAGCTTTTGCAGCAGTTTCTGGCGGCTCGTGGCCTGCTTGCTCTTGCTGGCATTGGCCGAGAAGCGGCGCACGAACTCTTCGAGTTCCTTGCGCTTGTCTTCGGTTTTCTTGTTCACATCCTGCTTCTGGCGCAGCGCGAGCTGGCTACTCTCGTACCAAAACGAATAGTTGCCGGGGTACATCGAAATCTTGCCAAAATCGAGGTCGGCCATGTAGTTGCACACGGCATCAAGGAAGTGGCGGTCGTGGCTGACGACGATGACCGTATTCTGAAAGCTGTCGAGAAAATTTTCGAGCCACAACACGCTTTCGGCATCGAGGTTGTTGGTCGGCTCGTCGAGCAGCAGCACGTCGGGATTGCCAAAAAGGGCCTGAGCGAGCAGCACACGTACTTTTTCGCTGGCCCCGAGGTCGGCCATGCGGCGCTGGTGCCGGTCTTCGGCAATGCCGAGGCCGGAGAGCAGCTCGGCGGCCTGGTACTCGGCATCCCAGCCACTCATGTCGGCAAACTCGCCTTCGAGTACGCCTAGGCGCTCGCCGTCGGCATCGGTGGCGGTGCCCGCGTCGTACTTGGCGTAGAGGGCATCTTTTTCGAGCATCACGGCCGCCAGGTGCTGGTGACCCTGGATGACGGTTTGCAGCACGAGCTGCTCGTCGTAGGCAAACTGGTTCTGCTTGAGCACGGCCAAACGCTGGCCAGCAGGCATTTCAACCGAACCAGTGTTGGGCTCCATCTCGCCCGACAGGATTTTGAGGTACGTTGATTTGCCCGCGCCGTTGGCCCCGATGAGGCCGTAGCAGTTGCCGGGCAAGAACTTGGCGGTTACGTCTTCAAACAAAACCCGCTTGCCGTAGCGCAGGCTGACATTGGTGGTTGAAATCATCTGGAAATCAATAAAAAAAGCAAAACCACGGGGGATGCTGTGGCCGCAAAATTACGCACAAAACCAAGCGGATGGAGAGGACGCAACGCAGATAGCCGCCCCAAAAGTGCCCGCTGGTACAACCCCGGCGGCGGCGGTTGAGTATAGTCAGGGCCGGGCTCGACGGTGAGCGGCGGCCCGGTTTCACCCCACCTATTCTTATTTTTATGGCGACGGTTCCTTTTGCCTCCATTGGCCCCAAAGCCCGTGCAGCAGCTAAGCAAAGCTTTACCTCTGAGGCCAATGGCGTACGGATGGGTCTGATAACTGGGGCCGTGCTGTGCGCCTATACCGGCATTGCGGCGGCGGTAGGTTTCCTGGGCAACATTGAGGCCGGGGCGCTCGATGTTGTCCTTCTGGCCACCGGCGCGGTGCTGGCCATCCGCCGGCTTAAGGCCGACCGGGGCAACGCGCTGGATTACCTACCGGGCTTCGGCACGGGCATCATCACGGCGCTGGTGGCATCCATCATGCTGGGCGCATTTTTCTGGCTGCTGGGCGGCATTAGCAAGCAGGTGGTGGATGAGGTGGAAGCCCGCAACCTTTTCGGGGCCGATTTGGGCATCCTCATCGGCGGCCTCGGCATTATTTTGATGGGCACGATGACGGGCGTTGTCACGTCGCTCATCGCCATGCAATACTACAAAGGCGGCGAGATAAACGACGGGGCTGACCGGGATATGTGATAATTAATGAGTGAGCGAGTGAGTGAATAGTCTGGTGACGCAATGCGAAGCACTGCCAACTAATAATTCACTCATTCACTCATTGGAAAAAGCACCTCCGTCACCGTACCCAACGGGCCGAAGCGGAGACTGATGCGTGGTGCAGCGGAGCGAACGTGGCCGGGGGCGCACTGCGTACCGGGCCGCAGGTAATAGTAATATACCTTCTCGGTGTTGGCCCGCAGCTCTTCCTCGTCGGGCTGGCCTAGCAGGGCGTTTACGTCGTCGGCACGGGCTTCGTAGAGGTGTTCGCGGGCTGCAAGCAAGGGTGGGTAAAGGGCAAGGCGGCGGTTTCGGCAAGCGTAAGGGTCAGAGCGCCAGGCGGTGGCATCGAAACCGGCGATTTCGGGCAGGGCGTGGCCGCAACCCATCAGCCCGCCCGAAAGCGCGAAGCAGGAAACTAAAAAACGTGCCCGGCGGGGCAGGCGCAGCAAATTCGGCATAACGGTTTAGCAAGTGTTTTGTAACTTCGGGCGCATTACTTCACTGCTGTTACGCGGGCAATTCGAGCGTCTTGTGTTTCAGGTTGTTTCTCGTTGCTCGTTGCTTGTTTCTCGTTGCTTGTTGCGTCAGTGCCTCAAAAACCGCCCAGAAACCACCAACAAGCAACAAGAAACGAGAAACAGCCCGCGTAACATCAGTTACTTCAGCGGCCCGCGAAACTACGCGGGATTTCTGGCGTTCAGGTACCTCCTATTCAAGCACTGGCTTTGCGCAGCTTCATCACATGAGCAAAAATTATCGTTATTGTTTACTGGTCAGCTATTTGCTGATGCTGCCCATTGCCGAAGCCGCTGCCCAAGAGCCTGCCTCGGTGGCGGCCCTGGTGAACAAGCTGCCCGCCGCTGCCCGCCGAAACTACGTGCAGACGTTGTTCGAGCAGCACCTTGTGCTGCTGCACACCCGCGCCGGCCTGGCCCGCGCCGGCCTGAGT
Organism: Hymenobacter sp.; assembly: GCA_025362615.1. Lineage (GTDB taxonomy): Bacteria > Bacteroidota > Bacteroidia > Cytophagales > Hymenobacteraceae > Hymenobacter. The sequence continues at coordinate 11,320 of JANYFQ010000593.1, forward strand.
AAAGACGTGCTCCGCGAGGCCCTGACGGGCTACTACAACCTCAACGGCTCGGCCCGGCCGGTTTCTTCGGTGCTGACCATCGTTGATTTGGCCCGGCCCAGCCAGCTCAAACGGCTGTGGGTGGTAGATGTGGCGCAGCAGAAAACCTTGTTCAATACGCTCGTGGCGCACGGCAAGGGCACCGGCGAGGTGGTGGCCACGGCTTTTTCCAACATCAACGGCTCGGAGCAAAGCAGCCTGGGGTTTTACCGCACCGGGCGCAGTACCTACGTGGGCAAGCACGGCCTTTCCCTCAAGCTTCAGGGCCTCGACCCTGGCTTCAACACCAACGCTGAAAAACGCTCGGTGGTGGTGCATGGTGCTGAATACGTGTGCGATGATTTCGTGCGCAAGCACGGACACCTGGGCCGCAGCCAGGGCTGCCCGGCGCTGCCAGTGGCCGAGACGGCGGCCATCGTGCAGGTTATCAAGGGCGGCAGCCTGCTGTATTTGCACGGCCCGGCAGAAGCGGGCTACCGTTCGCGCTGGCTCAACCCCGACACGGCGCTGGAGGCGTTTGGGCGGGCGTTGTAGCGCCGAAAGTGCCTTCAGCGTCGGAATCCAGCGGAATTAGCTGTTGCTGTTGCGCGGGCTGTTTCTTGTTGCTTGTTTCTTGTTGCATTCGGGCCTCAAAACCGCTTAGAAGCCACGAGCAAGCAACAAGCAACGAGAAACAGCCCGCGTAACATCAGTTTAGCGGCAAACCCAACCCCGGCCACGACGGTGCGTTTAAGGGGCTTCGGGGCCGGTTGGCCACCGGTTAACCGCCGTTGCTACGGCATTTGTTATGCGCCTCAATCTACGTTTTATCATTGCTTTGGTCGTGGCGGCCGTTTCGCTGCTGGGCTACTTTTTCAACACGTCAAAAAACGACGTAACCGGCGAAACCCAGCACATTAGTATGTCGCCGGGCGAGGAAATTGCCCTCGGAGTGCAGGCGGCTCCCGAAATGGCCGCCCAGTACGGGGGCCTCAGCCAGGACCCACGGGCCAGCGCCGCCGTGGAGCAAATCGGGCAGCAGATTGTGCGCACCAACGGCCTCGACACCAAAACGCCCTACAAATTTCAGTTTCATTTGTTGGCCGACGACCAGACCATCAACGCCTTTGCGCTGCCGGGCGGGCAGGTATTCATCACCCAGGGCATCCTCAAAAACCTGAAAACGGAAGGTGAACTGGCCGGGGTGCTGGCCCACGAAATCGGCCACGTCGTGGGGCGGCACTCGGCCCAGCAAGTGGCCAAGGCCAACCTCACGCAGGGCCTGGCCGGGGCCGCCGGCATCGCGGCCTACGACCCCCAGAACCCCGGCCGCTCGATGGCCAGTGCGGCCGTGGCGGCGGCCGTGGCCAAAGTCATCGGCCTCAAGTTTGGGCGCGACGACGAAATGCAGGCCGACAAACTGGCCGTCGATTTCACCCCCAAGGCCGGCTACGACCCCAACGCCATGATAAAGGTGATGCAAATGCTGCAAGCCGAAGGCGGCCGTAGCAGCCAACCCGAGTTCATGAGCACCCACCCCGACCCCGGCAATCGCATTACGGAGCTGCAAAAGGAAATTGCAGCGCAGTTTCCGCAGGGGATGCCCACAGGGTTGAAGCCCTGAAGTAGCGCGGGTTTTCAACCCGCGCGTCGGGGCCGAAAGGTCTTTTTTGAGTGGGTTTTGCGACCTGGTGTGCGGGTTGAAAACCCGCGCTACTGCTAAAACGTGGGCGGTGTCAGGTTCTTGAAGTGGCCATTCAGCTTAACGCGCTCCTTGAGCCGTTCGGTTTCGAGCACCACGGGCAGGATGGTTTCGAGGTGTTCGCGGGCTATTTCCTGGCGCTCGTGCTCACTGGTGGTGGCAAGGAGTTGGTATTCCTGTTCGGTGTTGAGGCCGATGTGGTGGGCGATGTCGAAGATGGCGTAATCGGGAGCGAGTTCGAGGAGCAGCTTCCGCAGGCCCAGGGCTTCGTAGAGCTGACGCACTTGCGAGGTGATGATTTCGCGCAGCACGGGGTCGGCGGTTTCGTCTTGTTCGATGGGGTCGATGGTGCCGGCGGCGTAGAGCTTGCCCTCGGCCTGCCGAAAAAAGCGGCGCAGCCGAAACACGCCCACGGCTTTGGTACGAATGTCCATTTCGCCGCTGTTGTACGCCTTTTCGACGGCCACCAGGCGCACCTCGGTGCCGATTTCGCCCAGCGCATTGTCGATGAAGGGCGGGATGCCGAAGGTCAGGTTTTGTTCCAGGCAGTCGCGCACAAGCTGCCGGTAGCGGGGCTCGAAGATGTGCAGGTTGAGTTTTTCGCCTGGAAAAACCACGAGGTTGAGTGGGAAGAGCGGGATGGTACGCATAGCACCTCAAAGGTAGAAGGCGGGGCTTTTGTTCGGGTGTTGGAACGAGTACCGCGAAGCTCCTGCTTCGCCTCGCGTGTGCTGCCCCGGCAGGGCATCGTTCAACGCGAGGAGAAACAGAAGCTTCGCGGTACTCGCTCTCGCGCCAAACCCGCCCTACTTTTGCGGCCGATGTCTGCCCTCAAAACCCTATTGCCGTCGTTGCCGCAGGCCCTGCGCCTGGCCGCCCGGCTGGCGCTGCAAGTGGGCGCGGCGTTGTTTCTGACGTCCGTGGCCTGGGTGCTGGCCTACCGCTGGGTGCCGCCGCCGGCCACTTTTCTGATGCTCGAACGCCGCGCCCACGCCCCCGAAGGCCGGGGCTACCACGGCATCCGACCCGCCGGCGAACGGCACATCAAGTACCGTTTCTGCACCCTCGACGAGGTAGCGCCCGCCGTGCCGCTGGCCCTGGTAGCGGCCGAAGACCAGCGTTTTATGCAGCACCACGGCTTCGACATGGACGCCCTTGTGCGTGCCGCCCGCCGCAACTGGGACCGCGCCGAGGGCAAGCCCGTGGTGGGCGGCAGCACCATTTCGCAGCAGGTGGCCAAAAACGTGTTTCTGTGGCCCGGCCGCAGCTACGTTCGCAAAGCCGCCGAGGCGTATTTTACGGTGCTGATTGAGTTTTTGTGGCCCAAGCGCCGCATCATGGAAATGTACCTCAGCGTGGCCGAAATGGGCGACTGCACCTTCGGCGTGGAGGCCGCGAGCCGCCGCTACTTCGGCAAGCCCGCTTCGGAAGTGAGTACGGCCGAGGCGGCGCTGCTGGCCGGGGTGCTGCCCAACCCGCTGCGCTTCCGGGCCGAGAACCCGGGGCCGCAGGCGCGGGCCAAGCAGCGCCGGGTGCTGCGCAATATGCGGGCGCTGGGCGGCACCCGCTTCATCAGCGGAATGCTGGACTAACGGGACGAATTACTCACTGATGTTGCGCGGGCAATTTGAGCGTTTTGTATTTCAGGTTGTTGCTGGTTGCTGGTTTCTTGTTGCCTTCGGGCCTCGAAAACCGCCAAAAAACTACCAACGAGCAACAAGAAACCAGAAACCAGAAACAGCCCGCGTAACATCAGTAACCAGCCCAATTTGCGCGAATTGGGCTGACTTGGCCAGTGCCTACTTTTGGCGCACCTGCACCGGGGCCAAACTCGATTACGTGGAGGAAGCCGACGGGCAATTGGCCGGCTTCGGGTTCACGTTTTCCAAAAAGCCCGCGAAGGCCCCGGCCACCTGGGCCAGCACTTATCCGCAGGCCACGTTTGCGGCCGTAAACCGCGACAGCTACCTCGATTTCG
>JANYFQ010000597.1 GCA_025362615.1 Hymenobacter sp.
GAAAAGCCCGGCCGCGCCCGGTGCCCGGCCCCGCCTGCACCTGCGGGCCACGGTGCCGCCGCAAATCATCCACGACACGGTGAGCCGCTACGTGACGCTTTACGGGCAGTGCCCGCCGGCTTACACGCTGGCCCCGGCCCCTGGCTTCTGGCAGCGCTGCCTGGGCTACTACCGCACGGGCTGCACGGTGCTTGTGAGCGGGCTGCTGCTCTGGGTGCTGGTGCTGCTGGTGCTGCGCCGCGTCCGGCCGCCCGGCTAAGGGGCCGCCGCCCCCGCCCGACTTGGTTTCATTGCTCACCGGGTGCGCCCGCCGCGCCCCAACCTTCTAAACGATGTCTAAATTGCTTTCCCTCGCCACCCTGATGGCAACGGCCCAGCCGGTGTTCGCCGCCAACCCCGACGCCGACAAGGTGTTCGCCACCGCCGACGGCAACGTGTTTCTGCCCCACGCCCTGAACCTGGCCCGCCACCACGGCCGCCAGAATGGGCTGGAAGTGCATGAAATCAGCCGCGTCGGCCGCGTGTCGGATGACCTGCTCGACCACATCGCCACCGACGCCGAGGCCAACGAGCTGAAGCGGGCGGCCGACGAAGCCGCCGCCAAAAACACCGCCGCAACCGTGCCGCCCGCCACCGGTGAGGCCGTGCCGGTCGAAGCCGCCGCCGTCGCCCAGGCGGTGGGCAAGGCCAAGGCCGTCCGCAAGACAGACCAGGCGACCGATGCGCCGGCCAACGAAGGACCGGCCAACCCCAACGTGTTGGAAGGCCCCACCGACACCGACACCGACACCGACGAGGCCGCGCTGGCGGCGCTGGCCACCAAGCCCGCCGAGGAGGCGGCCATCGGTACTGCCGCCGCCGCCCTGGGCGTGGAGGTGCCGGCCGAGGTTCCGGCGACCAAGCCGACCACCAAGTTGGCCGCCGCCAAGCCCACCAAGCCCACCGAGTAAGCGGGCCGCCGCCCGTTTAGCCGCCGTTTATTTTTTGTTTCGACCGCGTTAAATCAGCTTCTTCATGGACGAATTTCAAGGCCCCGTCATTTCCAAGCTCACCGGCCAGCTGGGCCGGCGCAGCCCCGGCACCGACAGCGTGTTCGGCCTGCTGATAGGCGGCGTGGCCGCCGCCGGCCTGGCTTTGGGCGTGGCCGCCCGGCTCAGCCAGCTCACCGACGCGGAGGCCCTGGGCCTGAACGCGGCCTACGATGCCAACAACAACGTGTTGGTACACCACCACATCGAGCGCTACTTCGCTTACCACCCGGACGGCACCCTGTGGGTGCAGCTCGTGGCCCAAGGCACCAGTATGGCGGCCATGTGCGAGGTGGCCGGCAGCAGCCCGCTGCGCCAACTGCTTACGGCCGAGGCCGTGCGCGGGGGCATTCGGAAGGTGGGCGTGGTGCTGAACCCGGCCGCCGCCCCGGCCGCCGGGGCCTACGCCAACGGCCTGCTCGCCGACGCGCTGGCCGCCATCCCGAAGGCCCAGGCGCTGCTCGATGAGCTGGCGGCCACGGCCCTCTACACCGACAACGTGCTGCTGGAGGGCCTGGTGAGCGCCGCCGCCACGCCCACCGCCCTGCCCGACCTGCGGACGCTGGCCAGCGAGTGCGTGAGCGTGTGCGTGGCCGCCGACCCGGCCGTACTGGCCGCCACCGGCCGCCCCTACGCCGACGTGGGCAGCGCCCTGGGGATGCTCAGCGTGCGCAAGGTGAGCGAGTGCCTGGGCAGCGTGGACGTGGCCCGCCGGCCCGCCACGGCCCGCCCCGCCGACACGTACCCCCTCACCAACACCGGCCGGGGCTACTGGCTGGGCGCGGCCCTGAGCGGCGGCCAGCCCGTGGCCCGCCTCAGCGCCGCCGACCGCAGCAACCTCGGGGCCAAGGGCTACCTCTACGCCGGCAGCTTCCGGGGGCTCGACGGGGTGTTCTTCAACGACTCGCACACCTGCACGGCGGCCAGCGACGACTACGCCTACATCGAAGACACGGGCGTGTGGAACAAGGCCGCCCGCCTGCTGCGGGCCGGGCTGCTGCCGCTTTTCCGGGGCGAGGTGGAGGTGGACGACGCCACCGGCTACCTCAGCGCCGGCCAGGTGGCCTACTACCAGAGCAAGGGGGCGCGGGCCGTGCGGCCGATGAGCGCCGACAAGGAAATCAGCGGCGACCCGGTGGTCGTCATCGAGCCGCGCCAGGACGTGGTGGGCACCGGCGTGGTGCGCCTGGGCCTGGGCTACGTGCGCCGGGGCATCCTGCGCCGCCTGGAGGCCGCCGTGGGGGCCTTCAACCCGGCGGGCAATTAATTGGCCGTTAGCTTTTAGCTGATAGCTGATAGCTGTTAGCCCACCAACTCACCAACCCACCAACCCACCAACTCACCAACCCGGCTATGGCCCGCATCATCAACCGCTTCGGCACCCTGACGGGGTGGAACAACACCACCGTGAACCTGCTCGGGCGCGACCTGGAAGGCATCGAAGCCTTCAAGTACGGCGACAGCGAAGAACACGAGGTGGCCTACGGCGCGGGCAAGATGCCCATTGGCAAAACCAAGGGCAACTACAAGGTCGAAGCCGCGCTCACGCTCTACGTGGAGGAGGTGATAAGCCTGCAAAAGCAACTGCCGCCCGGCTTCCGGCTCCAGGACCTGCCGGACTTCGACGTGCCGGTGGTGTACGAGTACAACGGCACCGTGTACCGGGACCTTATCCGCAACTGCTCCTTCACCGACAACGGGCGCGAGAGCAAGAACGGCGAGGGCAAAATGGTGCGCGAGTACGCCCTTTGCTGCACGCACATCGACTGGAATGTTTAGGCCCACGGGCTACTTCTTTTCATCCTTCTTTTCACCTTCTAAACACCCCACCCCCCACCGATGGCCCTGAACCTGAACAAACCGCGCACCTTGAGCGCGGAGGAAATCACAAAATTTGAGAACGACAACAAAAGCCGGGGCCAGGTGCAAACCCTGCGCTTCCCGGCCGATGCGCCGGGCGGCGAGCCGCTGGTGTTTCAGGTGGCCAAGCCCGGCCGGCAACTGCTGGCGGCCATTGCCGACATCGGGGCCGGCAATAGCAGCAAGGCCAACGAGGTGCTGCTCAACGGCTGCATCCTGGCCGGCGACCTGGCCCAGCTTGACGAGGACGACGCCCTGTACTTCGGGCTGCTGAAAGAGATTTCGGAGTTGGTGGAGGCGAAAAAAAAGATTTAAGGACCCTTCACGACCGGCTCCGAATTGACGAAACCGAAGGGGTGCAGGACGACCGCAAGGTGGCCGCGCTTCTTCGGTTTCATTATAAAACAGACCCCGACACGCTGGACGACGCCGCCGCCCTGGCCCTCTGGTACGACTACCTCTACGTGCGCCAGACGGAGCGCGACCTGCACTTGGGCATCTTCCGGCAGGTGCTGCTGGAGGCCGGGCTGCTGAAAGCCGCCTGAGCCGCTGCCTGAACCGATTCCCTTCTTTTTTCTCGTTCCCCGCGCCATGTCCACCGGCAAAGAAGCCAGCTTCATCATGCGGCTCATCGATATGGTGAGCGGCCCGGCCAAGGCCATTGCCGGGGCGGCGGGCGCGGCCACGGGCAAGCTGCTGGGCATGGGCGGGGCGGTGAGCGGGGTGGCGGGCAAGGCGTTTGCGTTCAACCAAATCAGCCAGGCCATCCAGGGCGTGGGCCAGGAGCTGAACGCGGCCGTGGCCCCCGGCGTGGCCTTCGACTCGGCCCTGGCCGAGATGCAGTCGGTGACGGGCCTCAGCGGCCAGGCCCTGGCCGACTTGGGCGAGAAAGCCCGCGCCCAGGCCCTGGTGTTTGGGGGCGACGCGGCGGCCTCGCTCGGGTCGTACAACGAACTCATCAACCGGCTGGGGCCGGACATTGCCACCAACAGCACGGCCCTGGGGGCAATGGGCAACGACGTGCTGCTGCTCAGCAAGCTCATGCGCGGCGACGCGGCCGGGGCCAGCAACGCCCTGAGCACCTCGCTGCTGCAATTCGGCGTGGACCTGCGCGACCCCCAACTCGCGGCCCGCAAGATGACGGAGTACATGAACACGATGGTGGCGGGCATGAACCAGGGCAGCATGGACGTGCCCAAGGTGAGCGCCGCCCTGGAGCAGGCCGGCAGCACGGCCCGCAAGGCCGGCCTGAGCTTCGCCGAAACCAACGCCGCCATCCAGACGATTGCCAAGTCGGGGCGCATGGGCAGCGAGGCGGGCGTGGGCCTGCGCAACGTGCTGGCCAAGCTGGGCGGCACCGACATCCTGCCCAAGGAGGTGGTGGCCAAGCTGAAGGCG
>JANYFQ010000605.1 GCA_025362615.1 Hymenobacter sp.
ACCAGGTGGCCATCATCTACGCCGCCACCAACGGCCTGCTCGACACCGTGCCCGTGAACCGGGTGCGCGAGTTCGAAAAAGAGTTCGGCACGGTGCTGAACTCGCGCTTCCCCGACGTGCTCAAGGCCCTGAAAGCCGGTAAGTTGGAAGACAGTGGCACGAAGGCCATCCGCGAAGTGGCGAAGGACGTGGCGGCGGGGTACTCGATTTAATTATGAATTATAAATTATGAATTATGAGTTGAGGGTGCCGGTTTATTTGGGTTGAGAAACTCAGTTAAAGGCCCACACTCGTTTTGCGCTGAGCAGCCTGATTCTAATTCATAATTCATAATTCATAATTCATAATTAAAAAAACATGGCTAATTTAAAGGAAGTTCGGAGCCGCATTCAGTCGGTTTCGAGTACGCAGCAGATTACAAAGGCCATGAAGATGGTGTCGGCGGCCAAGTTGCGGCGGGCGCAGGACAACATTGTGCGGATGCGGCCCTACGCGCAACGCTTGGGCGCGATGCTGGCCAACCTCACGCGCACGGCCGATGCCGAAGCCATGAGCGACTACGGCGTGCCCCGCCCGGTGCGGCGGGTGCTGGTGGTGGCCGTGACGAGCGACCGGGGCCTGGCCGGCGCCTTCAACTCCAACGTGTTCAAGGGCGTGGCGGCGCTGGTGCGCGAGCGCTACGCGAGCTTGCCGGAGTCGGCCGTCAGCGTGCTGGCCATCGGCAAGAAGGCGCACGACTACTACACCAAGCGTGGGCAGGCCGTGGGCAACTACACCCACGTCTTCGCGCAGCTTTCGTTTGAAACCGTGCGCGGGGCCGCCGAAGTGGCCATGGACGGTTTCCGGGCCGGCACCTACGACGAGGTGATGGTGGTGTTCAACGAGTTCCGCAACGTGGCCACGCAGATTGTGCGCACCGAGCAACTGCTGCCCCTGCTGCCCGCCGAAGCGCCCGTCACGGCCACGAGCAACGTGGACTACCTCTTCGAACCCACCAAGGAAGACATCGTGCGGACGCTCATCCCGCAGTCCATCAAAATCCAGGTGTACAAGGCGGTGCTCGAAAGCAACGCCTCGGAACACGGGGCGCGGATGACAGCAATGGAAAAAGCCACCGAAAACGCGGGTGAGTTGCTGAAGTCGCTGAAATTGACTTACAACCGGACGCGGCAAGCTGCCATCACGACCGAGATTTTGGAAATCGTGGGTGGGGCCGAGGCGCTGGCGGCGGGGTAACTCCTGCTTTGCAATCGATACAGCTAAAAACGCCCGCCACGGATTGTAGCGGGCGTTTTTGGTATCTGGCGCGGTCAGGCTAATGCCGCCGTTGCAGCACGTAAGCCGGTGGCATCAGCCGCTGGTCCAACTGCACGGGCACTCCGTTGAAGGACGCGCCCACGACGCGGTACGACAGGTTGCCGGAAGGCGGTTGCACGTCGTAGAAAAGCGTGTCGGTCTTGCCGTTCAGCGTCAGCAGCCACTGCTTGACACCTTGGCTGCTATTATCAGCCAGGGTGCCCGAGCCATAAAAGAAGTCATACGGTCGGTAAGAAGACGGTGCAAACGCCCCGATTGACTCACATCCTTGACATTCAGGGCCCAATTCAAAATAGTTGCCTGCCAAATTGGTGGAGGAAATTCGCAATGATGTATTTGTGCTGGTAATCAACGGGATTGCGTACTTATCGAGAAGCACAAATTGAATGGGAGGGGACTTAATGTCTTTGGCAACATTGGGTTCTTCTTCCTTCTTGCAGGATGACAACGCCAGCAAAACGACAAGGGTTAGCAAGGTGGTTTTCATAAGCTTTAGCGGTGAATATTAACGATGGCCCGGTGGTTGTACTGATAGTTATGAACGATACCGGCGTTGTCGGTGACGTTCCAATCCTCGCAGTTGAAAAAGCCGTTGCTTCGCCCGTTCCAACCCCAGTTCATGTGGTATTGCCGGTAGCCAAAGGTTCCAACGCTGTTGGTAATGGATGGAAATACGTATCCATCGCAAACCCAGGCGTGGCCACCGTTGCCGTTGCCACCAGTACTTGCCGCGACGATGGACGGTCGGTAAGCGTTCAAGTCGATGTTGATGGCCGGGTTGACAGCCGGGCCGTTTACAAAGTCCGCTGAGGAGTAATTGAACGGGGTGACGTAGTTCCAAGCCCCTTTCAGTGCCCGCTCAACATCGGCGGTGTTGGCACTCGACCCGTTGTCGCGGTACAAAACGCCGACGCTGTTGCCACAAACAAGCATGAGCCGGGCCAATTCTGGTGCGCTATTTTGTGACAGAAAGCGCGACGTGTATGCACCTCCCGAGGGCATATTGGCCCAGTTGAATGTACTGGGCCAGCGGTGAAAATACAGTACTTGGGCCAGCGCCGTCGGGACGCAGCCAGTAGGCATTCGGGTGCAAGAATAAGTGCCGCTCGGAACAAGGTCGTTGTAGCCGCAATCCTGGCCCCAGTTGGTGGTCAGCAGCGGGCCACGGGAGGAATAAGAGTACGTGGACCCGCCGCCGCCGCCGCCCGAACCACTACCGCCACCCGAGCCGCCGCCGCCAACCGGGGGCCACATATCTTGCCCGTCGCCAACGCCGCCGCCGCCGCCGCCGGTGTTGCCGCCCGGTTGCCGCCAGTTCAAGCCAGAGCCGCCGCCATCCGGCAGTTCCTTGATGACAACGGGGTCAATCGCCATGGTTATCCAAGCATCCCGGCTGCCGGGCGCAGCGTTTTTGCCATCGGGGTTGGCCCGCAGGGCCGTCACCAATTCTTGGGTGGTTTCGAGCCAATCGAGCATCCCCTCGGGCAGGGTGGGGTGCTCCCGGTTGCGTTCGAGGGTCACGGCCAGGTTGCCGTCGGCTTGCAACTGCTCCACCGCGAAGGAGCCGTGTTCCGAGAAGCCCAGCAGCGGGCGCATATGGCCGTCGGCGGCGATGAGCGCCCAGCCGCCGTAGGTGTAGTTGGCCACGTACACGAACGGCTGCCCGTCGGGGCCCCGCAGCGGGGTGAGGCGGCGCAGGCGCTGCCAGCCGGCAAACACCCGCTGCGTGTCTTGGTCGGTGCGGTTGTGTTCGCGCTGGGCCTCGGTTTCGGGGCTGAGGGCGATGTGTTCGGCGGCTTTGCGGGCGAGGTCTTCCTTCACGAGCCAGCCGGTTTCGGCGTTGGCGCTGCTTTGGGCGCTCAGGGCGCGGGGCGGGGCTTCTTTTTCACAGCCGAGCAGCAGCCCGGCGCAGGCCAGCAGCAGCCAGCGGCTGGGGGTGTAGGCGGAATGAAGGGGGGGGGCAGGATAACGGTTGGCATTGGCGGATACGGTTGATTGGTGGTGCCGTAAATGTACGCGACTTTGAAGGCACACAGCCAGTTTTGCCTCTGGGATGGGGGCTGCCGGCCCGCTGCTACTGCAACGCCCCCGCAACGGCCCGCAAAAACGCCCGCCATAATCCGTGGCGGGCGTTTTTGTTGCGGAAGCTGCGTCGAACAGTACTTTTTACTGCCTGCCGGGCGGGTTGTTCGTACCCACGCAACGCGGGTACGCCATATGCCGGCGCGGATGCCTGCCGGGCCGGTTTGGGCGGGTATTGCGCGGGTGCTCGTCCCACTATCCAGCAAAAAAGAGTGCCCCGGCCGCGCTACCGGCGGCCCACCACCATCCTGTCGCGCCCAAACATATCGGCCACGCCGCGCACGGCGGCGTAGCCCTGGGCCACGAGCAGGGCCTGGGTTTCGGCCGAAAAGGCTTCGTTGATTTCGAGGTAGAGGCCGCCGCCGGGGCCCAGCAGCTCGCGGCCCAGGGCGGCGAGGCGGCGGTAAAACAGCAGCGGGTCGTGGTCGGGTACGAACAGGGCGGTGGCCGGCTCCCAGGCCAGCACATTGGGGCGCATAGCAGCCCGCTCGCGCTCGCGCACGTAAGGCGGGTTGCTGACGAGGACGTGGAGGCTGCCGGGCACCACGGCGGGCGTTTGGGCCAGCACATCAAGCTGTTCAAATCCGACCTGCGGGGCGTAGCGGGCGGCGTTGCGGCGGGCCACGGCCAGGGCTTCGGCCGAAACATCCACGGCCCGCACCGTGGCCGTGGGGCGGGCGCGGGCCAGGGCCAGGGCCAGGCAGCCCGAGCCGGTGCCCACGTCCAGAATGCTCAGCGCCGCGCCGGGCCGGGCGGGGTTTTCGGCCAGCACGAGGCGGGCCAGCTCCTCGGTTTCGGGGCGCGGGATGAGCGTGGCGGGCGTTACGTCCAGCGCCATGCCGGCGAAGTACGCCGTGCCCAGCACGTACTGCACCGGCTCGTGGGCCAGCAGCCGGGCCAGCAGCGCGGGCACCTGCGCCCGCACGGCAGCGGGCACCGGCGCGGCAGCGGCCATGCGCCGCTCCAACGCGCCCTCGAAGCCCAGCAAGTGCTCGACTACGAGCGCGGCCACGGCCCCGGCCTCGGGGCCGGCGTAGGCAGCAGCAAGGGCAGTGGCGAGGTGGTCGGTGAGGGCGCGGACGGTGGCTGGCATGGGGCAAAAATACCCGCCCCGCACGGCACGAAGGCGCAGGGCGGTCGTCCGGGGCTACTTGGGAGTCGTCCGGGGCTATTCGGGAGTTGTACAGGGCTACTTGGGGGTCGTCCGGGTCTACTCGGGAGTCGTCCGGGGCTACTCGGGAGTCGTCCGGGGCTATTCGGGAGTTGTACAGGGCTACTTGGGAGTCGTCTGGGGCTACTCGGGGGTTGTCCGGGGCTACTTGGGGGGTGTACAGGGCTATTTGGAGGCTGTCCGGGGCTACTCGGGGGTTGTACAGGGCTACTTGGAGGCTGTCCGGGGCTACTCGGGGGGGGGCCGGGGTTGCTCCAGTGCGGTGCAAAGCCGCACGCCCGCCACCCGGCCCCTCCGTGGCCCGTACAACGGCCCCCTGCCGGCTTCACTCCCGGCGGGGCGCTACCTTTAAGCCATGCAAGACGACGACTTTTTTATGCGCCGGGCCCTCGACCTGGCCGCCCGGGGCCTTAGCTATACCCGCCCCAACCCAATGGTCGGCTGCGTCATCACGCACCGGGGCCGGGTGCTGGGCGAGGGCTGGCACGAAGCCTACGGCGGCCCCCACGCCGAAGCAAACGCCCTGGCCGCCGTGCGCCCCGCCGACCGCCCGCTGCTGCCCGAAGCCCGCCTCTACGTCAGCCTCGAACCCTGCGCCCACCACGGCCAAACCCCGCCCTGCGCCGACTTGCTCGTCGCCGAAGGCATCCGCGACGTCGTGGTTTGCAACGACGACCCCTTTGCCCTCGTCAGCGGCCGGGGCACTGCGAAGCTGCGGGCGGCGGGCGTCGCCGTCGCCACCGGCTGCCTGGCCGCCGAGGGCCGCTGGCTCAACCGCCGCTTCTTCACCTTCCACGAGCAAAAACGGCCCTACCTGGTGCTCAAGTGGGCCGAAACGGCCGATGGCTTCCTGGCCGGGCCGTATTATCAACCGGTGCAAATCAGCGGGCCGGCGGCGGGGTTGCTCACCCACCAGTGGCGGGCCGAAGAAGCGGCCATCCTCGTCGGCACCCGCACGGCCCTGCACGACAACCCCCGCCTGAGCGTCCGCGACTGGCCCGGCCCCCAGCCCCTGCGCGTGGTGCTCGACAAAAACCTGAGCCTGCCCCCCACCCACCACCTGCTCGACGGCTCGCAGCCCACCCTGCTCTACACCCACCGCCACCGCCCCGACCGCCCCCACCTCCAGCACGCCCAATTGCCCGAAGATGCCCCCGATATGCTGCCCGGCATCCTCGCCGATTTGCACCAGCGCCAGGTGCAGTCGGTGCTCGTCGAGGGCGGCCCCACGGTGCTCAACGCCCTCATCGAGGTCGGTATGTGGGACGAAATCCGCGTCTTCCGCTCGCCCAAAAAGCTCCACCAGGGCATCGCCGCCCCCCGCGTGGGCCTGAGCGGGCTGCAAGAACAACGCCGCGTCGGCGACGACGAGCTGTTCTGGTACGTGCGGTAACGCGGGTTTTCAACCCGCGAAGTAGCGGCCCCGCCCCGGTTCTGACATTTTTCACACTGCTTTTTTTTCGTCCCTGTGCGGGTTGAAAACCCGCGCTACCTCCCATGTCCGAAATCCTCTTCCTCACCGCCACCACCAAAGCCGCCCGCTACGCCGAGCTGCTGCCCCAAATCGAGGCCCTCACCGCCGCCGAGCCCGACCGCACCGCCAACCTGGCCAACACCGCTGCCGCGCTGCGCGAGGCGTTTGGGTTTTTCTGGGTAGGTTTTTACCTGGTGAAAGACGACGCCGCCGCCGCCGAACTCGTCCTCGGCCCGTTTCAGGGCCCCATTGCCTGCACCCGCATCCGCCACGGGCGCGGCGTGTGCGGTACGGCCTGGGCCGAAGCCCGCACCCAGCTCGTGCCCGACGTGGAATTATTCCCCGGCCACATCGCGTGCAGCGCCGCTTCCCGGTCCGAAATCGTCGTCCCCATCCTCAAAAACGGCCGCGTAGTGGCCGTGCTCGACGTCGATAGCGACCAGCTCAACGACTTCGATGCCGACGACCAAACCGCGCTGGAAACGCTGATGCAGCGGGCAGCGGCGTGGTTTTGAGGGCAATGAGTGAATTTTTTTCAATGAGTGAATGAGTGAATGAGCGAGTGAGCGAATTGCTAGTTGGCAGTGCGGCACCTTGCGTTACCAGACTATTAATTCACTCACTCGCTCATTCACTCATTCACTCATTGAAAAAAAATTCACTCATTAATTTTCACTCGAACACCTTCACCACAAACACGTAGTCTTGCAGCTTTTTGAGCTGCTGGGGGCGGCTGCTGCCGGTCAGGTAATTAGCAGTGGGCAGGCGGTAGGCGGCGGCGGGCCGGGCGCGGTCAAGCGAATCGACGAGCCGCACCAGGTACGACGACTTGGTGGCGAAGCCCGCGCCCTGCACGTCGTTTTGCCGGCCGCTCACCACGCCAATCAGGTTGCCACGCTCATCCAGCAGCGGGCCGCCGGAGTTGCCGGGGTTCACGGGGATGCTGACCTGGTAGAAGGCCGTGTCGCCCTCGAAGCCCGAGCGGGCGCTCAGGGCACCTTCGCCGTACACGACTTCCTCGCGCGGGTAGCCCAGTGTGTACACCCGCTCGCCCAGCTCAGCTTCGCCGGACTTGAAGGTGTAGGGCAGGCGGCCGAAGCCCTCAAAACGCCGGTCGGTGATGCGGAGGATGGCCAGGTCGTGGGCCACGTCGGCGTACACGGTTTCGGCGTGGAAGCGCTGCCGGTCGTGGCCTTCCACCAGCAGCGAGTCGGCCCCCTGAATGACGTGGTAGCTCGTGACGAGGTAGCCGTCGGCCGTCAGGGCGAAGCCCGTGCCGCTGAACTTGCCGTTGTTGACCGGGGCCACCGGCACCGCGCCCGGCTCCAGTTGGCTGATGGTGCGGCTCAGGGCCTTCTGATTGCGTTTGAGGGTGTTGATTTCGCGGCGCATGGCCTGGTAGCCGGCCAGGGCCGGCCCGGTTTTGGCGGCCCGCCACGCTTCGAGGCCCAGCAGGGTAGCAAACACGGCCAGCACGGCCACGGCCGCCGCAATGCCGGCCGTGGCGCGGTGCCCGTGCCAGAAATCGCGCAGGCGGCGCTCGGTGCCCGAGAGGCGCAGTTGGGGCGGGGCGGCAGGCTGGGCCAGCGCGTCGAGGTCGTGGCGCAGGGTGGCGTTGGGGGCGAGGGCCGGGCCGCTGGCAGCGGCGCTGGCCTCGTGGCCGGTGCCTGAGCGCAAGCCGGCGTGCAGGCCCTTGAGCGTACGGCGCGTGGCACGGCGCTGCCCGGCGGCCCGCAGCGTGGCCGTCAGCTCGCCAAATTCGGCGTAAGCCAGGGCCAGGGCGGGGTCGGCGGCGAGCCGGGCGGCCAGGGCAGCGCGGGCCGCCGCGGGCAGCTCGCCCCGGTCGTAGGCATCAAATTGGGCGTAGTGGTCCATGGCAATTATGAATTATGAATTATGAATTATGAATGGCGAGTTGTCTTTGCGTCAGTTGGTTTTTCTACTCCTCACGCAAAGACAACTTATAATCCATAATTCATAATTTATAATTAGAAAAGAATAACTTCTTGAGCCTTACGAGGCATTTGTATTTCTGGGTTTTGGCGTTGTCGGCGTTGGTGTAGCCAAAATCGTCGGTGAGTTCCTGCATCGATTTATCGAGCAGGTAAAAGCCTTCGAGCAGCGAGCGGCACGGCTCGCCGAGGCGGAGCAGGGCTTCGTTCATCAGCTCGAAGCGGCGCTCTTGTTCTTCGGCAGCCTGGAGGTGGTCTTCGGCCCCCGTTTGGGGCAGGGTTTGGTGTTCTTCGTCGTCGAGCAAGCGTACGCCGAAGCGGCTCTTGCTCGTCAGGCGTTTGAGCCAGATGCGGCGGCACACGGCGTAGAGGTAGGTTTTAATCTGGCAGCTCAGCTCCAGGGAGCCGTCGCGGACCTTTTCATAAAACACCAGTACGCCTTCTTGGTACACGTCCTGGGCATCGTCGTCGGAGCCCGAGTTTTGCAGCACGAAGTGCGCCACCATCGGCCAGTGCCGGCGGTAGAGGCGGGCCAGGGCCCGCTCGTCGCCGGCGCGGATGGCACTGAGCAGGGCCGCGTCGTCGTCGTCGCTGGAAGTGGCTGGGGCGGTAGTCAGGGAAGAAGTTGCCGGGGGGCGGCTCATTCGCTTTGGGGCTTAATACAAAAGGCGGGGGTACGTAACCCGCCGAAAATTATTTTTTAAGAACCGGGTTACCTTGTCGAGCTTACTGGATAAAGGTCGTTTTTAAGTCAAACCATTTTCAAACTTACCCCCCAAATGAACAACCTGTTCAAGTTTGCCGCCCTGGGCCTCGCCCTCACCGCTGGTCTCTCGTCGTGCGGCGAGAAGAAAGTCGAAGAAACCACCACCACCGAAGCCACCACCACCGAGGCCACCTCGACGATGGCTACCGACAGCGCCGCCATGGCTGCTCCGGCTGCTGAAGGCGCAATGGCTCCGGCTGCCGAAGGCGCAATGGCCCCGGCTGCTGCCCCGGCTGCCGAAGGTGCCAAGATGGAAAGCACCACCACGACCACCGAAGAAGTTAAGAAGTAGTTCGGCCGCCGGCCCCGCGCCGGCCCGGATGCTTCGTCGTTTCGGCATCGTAACCAAAAACGCCCGGATTTCCCCGCAAGGGGAAGTCCGGGCGTTTTTTTGTGTGGGGTC
>JANYFQ010000610.1 GCA_025362615.1 Hymenobacter sp.
GTTCTGCTATCTGTCCCGCAGGGGGCGCAGTGGTAAAAAACGCAGGGGGCGCAGTGCAGTTCTGAGGCCGTATGAGCAGCAATTAAGCAATGCAACAATTAAACAATTTAATTCCTGCACCCCGCAAACGAGCGGATTTTAGTGTAATGAATGGCAAAATCGGCCTGGCCCCGGTCTTTGGTGACGAAGAGCACGAAGTCGGCAAAGTCGCGGTTGGGGGCTTCGTACCACAGGCCCGCTTTGTCGGCAAACAGTTTGTTCGACTCGTTGAAAACCAACACGTCGGCAAAGGCTTCTTCGGGCTCGATGTAAACGCGACCGAAGCAAGAGGAGCGGCGGCTGGGGTCGGTTTCGAGGTACACCGCACCGTATATTTTGCACGGCTCGTAGGAGCCGGCGGGGGCCGTTTTGGGCGCGGGGGCCAGGGCGAGGAAGGCGGTGAGGAGAAAGGAAAGCATGGGGTAACGCGGGTTTTCAACCCGTGCGTAAAACAGTTTCGGCGGCCCGACGCGCGGGTTGAAAACCCGCGTTACGCAAACGACTTCACAACCTCCGTAAAGTCCCGGCTTTTGAGCGCCGCGCCGCCAATCAGTCCCCCATCAACGTCGGGTTGCGAAAATAATTCGCGGGCGTTCTGGGCGTTGGCCGAGCCGCCGTACAAAATGGTGGTATCAAGGGCAGCGGCGGCATCGTAGGCGCGGGCCACCTGCTCGCGGATGAAGGCGTGAACCTCCTGGGCCTGGGCGCTGCTGGCAGTGCGGCCCGTACCGATGGCCCAAATGGGCTCGTAGGCAATGACAACGCGGGCAAACTCCTCGTTGGAGAGGTGGAAAAGGCCGTTTTTGAGCTGCCCGGCAAGGTAAGCAAAGGTGTTGTCGGCCTCGCGGGTTTCGAGGGTTTCGCCGCAGCAGAAAATGGGTTGCAGGCCGGCGGCCAGGGCCGCTTTCAGCTTCTGCCCCAGCAAATCATCGGATTCGCGGAAGTACTGCCGGCGCTCGGAGTGGCCCAAAATCACGTATTCGCAACCCACCGAAGCCAGCATCTTGGCCGATACTTCGCCGGTGTAGGCTCCGCTTTCTTTCTCGTGGCAATTTTGTGCTCCCAGGTGGAAGCGCCCGCCGGCCGGCAGTAGCTTGCCCACGGCGTACAGCAGCGGAAACGGCGGGCAGATAACCACTTGCGGCACCTGCGGCCCGGTGGCCTCGGCAGCCACCAGGTTCGTAATCTCCGACACCAAGGCGAGGCCGTCCGGGTAAGTCAGGTTCATTTTCCAATTACCGGCAACAAGGTTTTGGCGCATAAGGAGCGGGGGTTGAGCCGGCAAAGCTACGCGGCGCGGGTTTCCGGCAGCGGCTACCGCCAGCCTTTGTACCGCGAAGCTCCCGCTTCGCCTCGCTTTTGCTGCCCCACTGCGGCACCCTCCAACGCGAAGCAAAGCCGGAGCTTCGCGGTACAAGGGCTGGCTTACGTGTTTTGCATCTGCGCTTTTTCGGCCAGAATGCGCTCGTTTTCGTGCGCGGCGGCCAAGGAGGCAATTTCCCAGGGCTGGCGTTTGCCACCCTGCCGGGCGGCAGCAAACCCGATGACGGCCACGGCCACGGCCACGGCCAGCGTCACCCAAGCCAGGGTGGGCTCGTCGCGCAGGCGAGCCACCCAAATACCTGTCAGGGCCCAGCTTACGGTAAGGGCAAACACCCAATCCTGGTAGCCAGCCGTAACGACCAAGGCCACCAACGCCACCACCCCAATGAGTACGTAAGCCAGCCAAACAGATAATTCGGGGCTGGTTTGCCAACCCAGCTGCTGCAAGCCAATGGTGAAGTTGATGGCCGCCGCCACCGAAACCCAGGCCAGGTAAACGGCAAACGGCCAGCTTACCCAAAACGGCGCTGCCTTACTCAAAACCAGCGGGCGCGCCTTGCCATACACCAGCATCAGCGCAACGAGGACGACGGCCATTGCCACCACGCTCAGCCCAATCAACTCAAAGCCAAACAATACTACCCAGGTGGCGGTGGCTACATTGGCCAATATCAATGGCTTGGCAATGGCATCGGGCAGGGCATTTTCGCGCTGGGCGGGCAAAAGCTGCCACCCGGCGTACACCAAAAGGCCCAGAAATATCAGTCCCCAAATGCTGAAGGCATAGCCCGCAGGCGTGATGGGCGTAGGGTATTTAGCCGACAGCTCGGCCATCGTATGCCCGTTGAAAGGCCGAATATTGGACCAGGCGTTGAGGGCAATGGTGGCAATGATGGCCAGCGCAGCCAACCATCGCCATGAGCGGGCGGGCGCGTGAAATTCGGACATAGAGAAGAAGGAAAATCGGGTGGGAGTAAATAAGAACGTGACAGAAAACGGCCAATGAGTAACTGCTGTTACGCGGGCTGTTTCTTGTTTCTCGTTTCTTGTTGCTTGTTGGTGGTTTCTGGACGGTTTTTGAGGCACTAACGCAACAAGCAACGAGAAACAACCTGAAACACAAGACGCTCGAATCGCCCGCGTAACAGCAGTGAGTAAGCCGCGCCAAGCAGGCTTATTGCTTACGAAATAAAGCCTTGAACTGGTTTCTATGGTGCCTTAATCGTTGAACCCCCCAAAAAGATACATCAACCGCTGATTTTTTCGGCTAAAAACC
>JANYFQ010000634.1 GCA_025362615.1 Hymenobacter sp.
GTCACGGCACCCTCTAAACTCCCTTAAACTACCCTGCTTTCATGGCAAAATTGCACACCGAAAGCGGCCTGCAAGCCGCCTGCCACACCTGGTTTCACAACAGCTTGCCGCAATACCGGGGCCTGGGCTTCATGATTCACAACGACGGGGCCAAGCACGGCATTCAGGCGGCGCAGGACAAGGCGCGGGGCCTGGTGGCGGGCCTGCCCGACTGGTGCCTGATGGTGCCCTGTCAAGCGTCACACTTCTTGCCTCATGGCTGGCTTCACGGCTTGTTCGTGGAGTTCAAAACGGCCACGGGGCGGCGGTCAGCCATCCAGCAGAAGCGGCACGACCAGTTGCGGGGCCAGGGCTACCGCGTCGAGCTGGTGCAGGGGCTGGCCCACTTCCAGGAACTCATCACCGCTTATCTCGCCCGCGCATGACCCACGCCAACTCACCCACCCCCATGCCCCACCCCGACCCCCGCGCCACCCGCCAAGCGAACACGGCCAAGCGTAACGCCAAGATACGGGCGGCCTACGCCGAGCAGTACACCCGCGCCCCGCGCCCGCGCAAGTTCAGCCGCGAGTACGTGGTGGCCCAGTTGGCCGAGACGTACTGCCTCAGCATGGCCACCATCGAGGGCATCGTGTGGGTGCGGACGTAATATGCCCGTTTTTGACACGAAAAGCCCCGCAACCGGTACGGTTGCGGGGCTTTTGGGTACATTTCGGGTCGGTTTCAGCCCGGCAGCACGAAGCCGGCGCTTTCGCGCAACCCCACCCCCGCCACGGTGCTGGCGGGGCCGTCGTAGCCGCTGGTGTCGGTGAGCAGCACGTTGTAGCCCATCGAGTACACCCACACGCCGGGCAACTGGCTGGCTTCCTTGCGGGCGTAGGTGCGGACGAGGGCACCGAAACGGGCCTGGGGGTCGCGGTGGTGGTGCAGGGCGGCGTGGCAGGCGGCCAGCAGGTCGAGCCTGGCCAGGGCCGCGCTGCGCTGGGTGCTGGTGGCGTAGCTGTCGGCCGTCACGCGCTGGGCCAGGGTGAGGCGGAGTTGGCAGTCGCCGCGCTGCACGCCCTGGCCGATGTCGCGCCAGCTCACCTCGTCGAAGTCGAGCAGGGCCACGCCCCGGTCGAAGGGCAGGGCGTATTCCTGGTCGAGCTGGTCGGGGTCGAGCTGGCCCTGGTCGAGGTCAATCCAGCCCAGGGCGGGCACCTCGGCGGCGAGGCGGTCGGCGAGGGCGGCGTAGAGGGCGGCGAGGGGGCTGGTCATCGTTGCAGGAGCTTGGTGATGTCGGCGGCGATTTTGCGGGCGGCGGCTTGCTGGGCGGTGCGCCCGAAGGTGATGAAGGGCCGGGCCTTGTGGCCGCGCCCGTTGCCTTCTTGCTGGCGCTGGGCATACACTTCGGAGCTGCCCACGGTGACGGTGGTGGCCGTCTGGGCCACGACGCGGACGGAGCGACGCAGGCGGCCGGACTGCACCAGGATGGCCCGCTGGCGGGGGTTGGGAATGCGCTTGCCCTTGTCGGCCTTGCGGCGGCTCTTGATGGTGTCGCCTTTCTGACGGGGTGCCCAGGGCACGACAGTGCCGGTGTCGGTTTCGTGGCCCTGGCGGCGGAAGTTATCGGCCGCCTCCTGCACCACGGCCCGGCCCAGCAGGCGGGGCACGGCGGGCAGGTAGCGCAGCAGGGCGGCGCGGAAGCGGGCCAGGTCATTCGTCATTAGACAGCCACATAAGGGCGGTCAGCGAGTGGGATTTGTCGCCGTTGGTAGCTGGTGCCGAACCGCCGCCGCGCATAGGCTTCATCTACGCCTTCTGCCGCACACGAGTAGGCGACGTACTCCTTTTCCGTTATGGTAAAGTTGTCGTGCTTGGCCCTGAGGTCAGCCATTCGTTTAGGTGTCATCAAGGGTTGCGAAGCCATTTCTTTTGAGCAAATAAGCGGTTCATTTCGCGGCGAATCCCAGCAAAGTCCTCCGTCGTCCAGTGTTCCGGCAAGTCGCGGCCTTGCGCGGCCGTGTGTTCCTTAACAGCAGCCAGCACCGTTTCGTTGCCAGATTCTTCCGCAATATACTGAGCAAAAGCCCGAGCCCACACTTCTTTGGGGTTGGTCAGTTCGGTTGCCTGTTCGTCTGACAGGTCAAGGTTAAGGCGTCCCTGGTACTGCTGCCACAACCGGGTCTGTTTGGCGGCTTGTACTATTCGATTAACCTCTGCTTTTTCGATGCCTGTTTCTGCCATTACGTAGCGTGGCTCAAAATGCATCAGGTCAAGCAGGTGGCCGTGTTCATGCAGTGCTGTCAAGCCCATTTCGCTCACGGGTACGCGTGTGCTGTAGGTCAGGGTCACTTTTTCAAAGTTGCTTTTTGCGTCAAGCCAGCCCCATGCCTGTTGTTTCTTGAATCCCTGCGTGATGCGCGTGAAACGGTCGCGCGGAAACGCCGGCAGGTTAAGCACCTCTTCGATATCAAAACCTGCTCCCTTCACAGCCGCGTGTTGCGCCCTGCTGGCAGTGTTTTGCGTGCTGTCAATTTCGCGGTCGTAGTTGCCCTTTCGGGCAGCAGTCATCTGGCTATCAATCCCGACGAGCTGGGCTTCGATTTTGCGGGCCATGCCTTCGGCCACGTCGCCGTAGGCGTGGTGGCCGAGGTCGAAGACGGTGCCGGTCTGGCCCACGTTGGGCTGAAACTCAGCGGGCACGGGCGGCAGGCCGGCAAGCCCGCTGGCCGGGGTGACGGGCGTGTCGTCGTCCACTTCCACCACGGTGCAGCGGCAGGCCCAGTCGCAGGGCGGGTAGTGCTGCTGCCAGAACACGTCGTCTTTGGGCCGCGTGATGCCGTCGTAGGCGGCGTGGTCGGCCCGCACCCGCTCGTCGCCGGCGGTGTCGTAGCGCAGCACGGCTTCGGCCGGGAACTCGCTCCACTTGCTGGCCATCTGGGCGCTGGCCACGGCGGTTTCGTACTCGGTGCGCAGGTAGCGCACGTTGTACGTGTCGTGGATGGCCAGCGCGTCGGCGCGGAAGGCGGCGAAGGGCCGCACCTGCCCCTGGTCGTCGGTGAGCTTGGCGGCCATCTCGCGCAGCACCTGGTGCGTCTTGAAGCCGGAGAATTTCAGCACGTTGGCTCCCAGGTACTGGCGCAGCTTGGGGTCGGCGGCGTGCCAGCCCAGGCTTACGGCTTGGTCGAGGTGGCGGTAGGTGGCTTCGACGAGCGGCATATACAGTTCGCCGCCGGGCACGTCGAGACGGCCGTCGTGCAGGGCTTGTATCAGCCGGTCGGCCAGGGCGTTGAAGTCGGCTTCGGTGGCCGCGTCGCCGTCATCGGCGGCGGCCCGCACCAGGGCTAGGCCGGGGGCGTGGGCGGTGGGCTGGGGCGGGCCTGCCGGACCGGATAGGCCGGCAGGCCCTGGGGCTTTCCCGGCGGTTCGGCGGCGGGCACCGGGGCGGGCAGGTCTTCCAGTTCCACGCCGAAGGTCGTTTCCAGGTACTTCTGGCTCACGCG
>JANYFQ010000667.1 GCA_025362615.1 Hymenobacter sp.
GTGGTGCTCAATCTGGAAGTTGAGGCCGCCCACCAGCCAGCTTACCACTTTGTTGTCGGTGGCGAAATTGGCCGTCGTCCGTACCTGATGGATGGCCCACTCGTCGTCGAGCTTGCTCGTCACCACATCGGGCACCGGGAAAGCGGCATCTTCCACAGTATGCGCGAGTTGAAACACCATGCTCAGGACCAAACCGGCCACGGCCGTGCTCAGCATAAAGCCCGTCAGCCAGGGCAGAAAACCAACCATGTAAATGGGCAAGCCGATGTAAACAACCAGATTGATTGCCTTGAAAGCCCAAAAGCTGATATGGTCGCCGACGGACATGGTTTTGAGCGGCATTTGCCCGATTTGACGGGTGAAATACTTCTGGTAGTCCATCACAAAAATCCAGGAAATGTACAGCATACAGTACAAAAACCAGAAGTAGAAATGCTGGTAGCGGTGCAGCGGGTGGCCGGGTTGCTCGGGGCTCATCCGCATCCAGGGCTGGATGTTAATGTCGTCGTCGTGGCCCTCAATGTTGGTGTAAGTGTGGTGGATGAGGTTGTGCTTGGAATTCCACATATACGGGCTGCCGCCGAGCACCCCGAGCGTGTAAGCGGCGGCGCGGTTCACCCACGGGTGGTCCGAAAAGCTACCGTGCGCCCCGTCGTGCATCACATTAAAACCGATGGCGGCGATGACGCAACCCAGCGCCACGCATTCGAGCAGCGCCCACAGCACGGGCGGCGTGAAAAACACCAGATGTACGTACATGACGGCCATGATGCTCACCAACAACACGCCTTTCAGCAGCAGGGTGGTGCCGCCGGTCATCGGCTTACCCGACTCTTCAAAGTACTGATTGATGCGGGTTTTTAGCTCCTGGTGGAAGGAGCGGGAAGCAGCGAAACGCGGGAGGGCCATAAACTAAAAAGAGGTGGGTGGGTGGGTAAATTGGGCGGCAAAGGTACGAAAAGCCAACGCCAACGGGTTGAAACTAGTGCAGATAAGCGTGCCAGTTTTGGTCGAGTTGGCCCGCCGAAAGTTTTAGAAAGCCGGCGAGGGTCGGTTTTTTAGGTTGCTGACGGATGGTAAGGCCCGCCTCCGAGGGGGTGCGATGGCCTTTGGCGTGGTTGCAGCGGGCGCAGGCCGTAAGCAGATTGGTCCACGACGACTCGCCACCCCGCGACCGGGGCAACACGTGGTCGAGCGTAAGGTTTTTGGTTGAGCCGCAATACTGGCACTCCTGGTGGTCGCGCTTAAAAATATTGTGGCGGCTGAGGGCGATGCCTTTGTAGGGCACCCGCACGTAGCGTTGCAACCGGATGATGCTGGGTTTGGGGTAGGAATGGGAGATGGTGCGCAGCGTACCGTGGTCGGACTTGGCAATCATCTCGGCCTTATCCAAAAACAGCAGCACAAACGCTTTCTGGACGCTACACAGGGTAATGGCGGTGTAGTCGCCGTTCAAGACAAGCACTTTTTGGTCCATAACGCGCATTGGGGTTGGGCTAACCCCGCCGAAAGCTAAGGCATTCCGGGCGCATAAACAAGCACCGGCCGGGGCAAGTTTCGCCGGGGCCGCGCTAAGCGCCCTGCGCGGCCGAATAATGGGCATGGTCGCGGAGCACGGTTTGCAAAAACGGCGTGTCGGCCAGCGTGCTGCGGATGCCGGTCACGGTTTTGACGCGCTCGGCTACTTTGTTGAGCAAGCCGGGGTTGGTGCTCCGCACGGCTTGGTTGGCCAACCGGCGGATGAGGGCAATGTCCTGGTCGGTGAGGACGGTCACTTGGTCGAACACCGGCTCGTAGTAGCCGTCGAGGGCCGTGAAGGCCGGGGCCACGGCCTGGGGCCGGGCCACGAGGTTCACGACGGTGGTGCCGGCGGCCATGTCGCCGAGGCGCTGCCCGCGCTGGCTGGCCAGCAGCGCCACCAGCGCCACCGCGCCGCCGGTGTACACAATTTCGATGGGCCGCAGCAGCCAGCGCAACAGGTAGTCGCTCAGGCGCGGGGCGGTGCCATCGAGGCGCATCACGCGCAGATTGCGGCTTTTCTTGCCGATGGTCTGGCCGTTGAGAAAGACCTCGCAGGCCAGGAAATAAAACACCGTGGGCAGGGCAATGAGCCAGTACAGCATTCCGGCTCCTTCCAGGATACTGGGGGCGGCGGCAACGATTACGGCCCAAAGCATGGCCCAGGCAAAGTAGATGAGGTAGTCGATGAGGGTGGCCGCCACGCGGTCGCCAACGCTGGCAATTTCGTATTCAAGCGTGACGTTCTGGGCGGTTTGAATGCGGATGGTGGCCATTTATTTTTTGGTGCTTGGTGCTTGGTGGAGGCTGGCGACTGGCGACAGTTTAGCGCGAAGCGCGTAACTGTCAGCCAATAAATTGGGCAAGTTTGCAACTTGCACCCCAGAACAACTCGGTCAACGATTTCGTCCTGGCCGGCAAGTTACAAACTTGCTCAACTTGCCGGCAGACAGTTACGCGCTTTGCGCTAAACTGTCGCCAGCTACAGTTCGATGCCAGGCACCAAACACCGAAACACCCCTACCTTTAACCCATGCGCGAAGCCTTATTTGTCAAGCAAAACAAGCCCCGCTGGACGGAATACGAAACCCAGCCCACCACCGACCCCGACGAGCAGGCTGCCCGCTTCGTGGCCCTGACCGACGACCTGGCCTACGCCCAGACGTTTTACCCTGATTCCAGCACGGCGCTCTATCTCAATAGCTTGGCCGCCAAATTTCACCAGGTTCTTTACAAAAACAAGAAGGAGCGCGGCAATCGTTTTGGGCACTTCTGGGCCAATGAGCTGCCCCTGACCGTGGCGCGGCACCACGGCACGCTGGCCCTGGCCCTGCTGGTATTCGGGCTGAGCACGCTGCTCGGGGCCTTGTCGGCGGCCCACGACGACACCTTTGTGCGGGCCATTCTGGGCGACGGCTACGTGAACCAGACCTTAGAAAACATCCGGCGCGGCGACCCGATGGCCGTGTACAAGGGCGAAAGCGAAACGATGATGTTCCTCGCCATCACCTTCAACAACGTGAAGGTGGCGCTGCTGACATTTGCTTCGGGCGTGACGCTGGGCCTGGGCACGGTGTACCTGCTGTTTCAGAACGGCGTGATGCTGGGGGCGTTTCAGTATTTTTTCCATGCCCAGCACGTCCTGCGGCAGTCGCTGCTGACCATCTGGATTCACGGCACGCTCGAAATTTCGAGCATTGTGCTGGCTGGCGGGGCGGGCTTCGTGCTGGCGCGGGGGGCGCTGTTTCCGGGCACCCACAGCCGCCGCGATGCCTTCCGGGCCGCCGCCCGCGACGGCCTGAAGCTGGCGATGGGCCTGGTGCCCATCTTCTTTGTGGCCGGCTTTCTGGAAAGTTTCGTTACGCGGCACACCGAAATGCCGGTCGCGGCCAGCCTGTTCATCATCGGCTCGTCGGCGGCGTTTATCGGGTGGTATTTTATTTGGTATCCCATCCAACTCAGCCGGCGCAAAACGGCGTAGCTTGGTAGCTGTTTAGCAGGTGAGCGCCAGCTTTGCCAGTGCCGACTTACTGAACATTGTCATCAGCTAATAATTATCAATCAACACTTCATGCGTAGTACGTTTACCGACGAGTTAGATTTCCGCCAGGAGCGGGATTTTGGGCAGAAAATCACGGCCACGTTCGAGTTCATCGGCGGGCATTTTCGGCCGTTGGCGCGGGTGCTGCTTTATTTGGTGGTGCCGGCGGCGCTGCTGCGCTCCATTGCCGCCGGTTTTAGCGGGCTGCTGCCGGGCACTAATGCGCTGAATGCGAACGCCGACAACGGCGTATGGGCCATGCAGCGCGACCTCTACGCCGCTTACCTCGTGCAGCCGGCTGCCTGGGCAAATCTGGTGCTGAGCACCGTTTTCAGTACCCTGCTCATCGTGGCCGTGTACGGCTACGTGCGCTGCTGCCTCGAGCGCAGCACCGCGCCCGTGCCGGCGGCCTTGCCGGGCCTGCCGCCGCCCGGCATCACCCCGACCGACGTGTGGGCCGTGGTGCAGCGGCAGTTTGTGGGCTGCTACTTTGCGCTCTGGGGCGTGGGTGCGCTGGTGCTGGTTGGGATGTTTGTGTTGTTTGTGCCGGGCCTGTACCTGTCGGTGGCCCTCAGCATTTTCTTCGCCGTTAAAGTAATGGAAGACACCGGGTTTGGAACCACGCTCAGTCGGAGCTTCAAGCTGATGAAGGGGCAGTGGTGGCAGACGTTTGGCCTGCTGCTGGCCGTGTTTCTCATCCTCTATATGCTGGTGCTGGCGCTGGGCCTGGCCACGGTGGCCTTTTCGGGAATTTTTACCGGCCTGCTGCACCTCGACTTCGCCAACTCGCCGGTGCTGGCAGTGGCCTTCACCAGCCTCAACTCGCTGGCGCAATTGCTACTGTACCCAATTCTGCTGCTGCTGCTTGGTTTTCAGTATTTTAGCCTGGTCGAAATGAACGACGGCGTGGGCCTCGAACGCCTCGTGAATCGCATCGGGCAGCTGCCAACCACCGTCAGCGTCCGCAACGAAACGTACCAGGCGGATGAGGAAGGAGAGTATTGATTTTTAATTGTTTAATTGTTGCATTGCTAAATTGTTGCTCATACGGCCCCAGAACAACACTGCGCTCCCCGCGTTTTTGCCACTGCGCCCACTGCGGGACAGCTAGTAGAACGAAGACCTATCCCAAAACGAACATGAAGCCCGAAAACCAATAATACCAATTGAAAAACATACGCAAAATCCCGTATTTCATGGCATTGTTGCTGGTAGTTGCCCCCGCGCAAGCGCAGGTGCCCGCGCCGCCGCCCACAGCCCCGGCCGCTGCCCCGCTGCCCGCTGCGCCCGAGGCCGCCACCGCGCCCACCGGCCTGCGCCTGCCGCCCGACCGCACCGCGCCCCTGGCCCGCCGCAGCTACGATGCCAACCGGCTCGACGAGTTGGCCGGCGAGCGCGAGTTCCGGTACATTGAGGAGAAGATAACTGCCCAAACCAGCCCCTGGGCCGCGTTTTGGCAGCGGCTGCTGCAACGGCTGGGGGGCTGGAGCAGCCGGCCCAGCTACTCGGGTTTTTGGCGCTGGGTGATTTATGCCGGGCTGGTGGCAGCGGGCGTATTCGTGGTGCTGCGGCTGCTGCAAGTAGATTTCACGGCCCTTTTCGGGCGCAAGCCGCGCCCCGTGGCCCTGGCCTACAACACGGAAGTGGAAGACATTAACGAAGTCAATTTCCCCGACCGCCTGGC
>JANYFQ010000688.1 GCA_025362615.1 Hymenobacter sp.
CTTGAACGAGGGGGCCGCCCTTTGCGCGAGCGCACCGCGCGTCGGAGACGCGAAGCCAGTGAGCACGCGTTAAAAACGCGCGCCAGCGGCCGAACCCCACCTGGCCGCGACCGGGGGTAGGCTCCCGGTGGTCGCCAACCCCCGGCTGTGCTGTGGAACCCCGTTGGGGTTCGGGTTCCGCACAACAATCATCCGCGTACCAATCAGTTGACCGTTGGGGTTCGGGTTCCGCACAACAATCATCCGCGTACCAATCAGTTGATGGCCGTCACCGCATCCCCCGGCTTTACCTGCAAAATGCCCGTCCGAATGATGGAGTCGCCCAGGGCGAGGCCGTCGGTAATCTGAATGAGCTGGTCGGAGCGCACCCCGATTTTCACTTTCTTCGGCACCATTTTGCCGCCTTTTACCGTGTA
The DNA here is from genome assembly GCA_025362615.1 of Hymenobacter sp. Classification (GTDB taxonomy): domain Bacteria; phylum Bacteroidota; class Bacteroidia; order Cytophagales; family Hymenobacteraceae; genus Hymenobacter. The sequence goes on from JANYFQ010000688.1 coordinate 417, forward strand.
CACGCTGTAGCCGCTGGCCTCGGGCACCACGCTTTCGGTGGGCACCTGCAAGGCGGCGGTCGCTTCGCCAAGCTTGAGGTTGACGCGCACGAAGGCACCGGGGCGCAACTCGTTGCGGGTGTTGGCGTAGCGGGCCCGCACGGGCTGGGTGCGGCTCACGGGGTCAATCTGCGGGTCGATGGCGTAAACTTTGGCGGCGTAGGTTTTGCTGGTCGCCTCGTCCACCACGCCCACCACGTCGCCCACGCGCACGTTGGCGGCAAAGCGGCCGGGCACGGCAAAGTCAATCTTGACGGGCCGCACCCGCGAGAGCGTCGTAATTTCGGTGCCCGGACTGACGTAGGTGCCCACCGTGGCGGTGCTCAGGCCCAGCACCCCGGTAAAGGGTGCCCGCACGTAGGCTTTGGCCAGCGCAGCCCGCAGGGCTTGCAGCTCGGCCTGGGCCGTCTGGAGCTGGTTGTTGGCCTGCTCGTATTCCTGGGCGCTGATGTACTCCTTGGCCAGCAGGGTGCGCTGACGCTTTTCCTGGTCGCGGTACAGCCCGATGTTGAGTTCCTGCTTGCGGATGGCGGCCTGGGCCTCGTCGGCGTTGATGCTGAAGAGCAGCTCGCCCTGGCGCACGGCCCGCCCTTCGCGCAGGTTGAGGCTGGTGATTTTGCCGGACACTTCGCTTTTGATAACTACTGATTCTTCGGGCAGCACCGAGCCGGTCGCGGCTACTTCGTCGGCCAGGTTGGTGGCGGCCACCACGTACACTTGCACGGGCTGGCGCTGGCCGGCACCCTTGCCACCGGCGCTGCCCGGCCCGCCTGCGCCCTTGCCTGCGCCGCCCTTGCCGGGGCCCTCTTTGCCGGCGGTGCCAGGAAAGTACTGGTACTTGGCCCACACCAGCCCGCCAATTACCAGCGCCGCCAGCAGCCAGCCCAGCCAGCCCCGCTGTCGGCCCGGCGGCCGTTCGTCGGCGGAGGGGGCCGCCGCAGTGGGCGCGGGCGCAGCGGTAGAAGTAGCGTCCCAGGCCGGGGCCGGGGCAAGCCGAGGGTTTTCCGGTTGCATAGCCGCCAACAACGAGCAACCCGGCCCCTAGGTTCAGGTAGGGGCTGGCCGTTGGCAAACAGGCGGCCGGCAGCCGCTGCCCAATTCGGCGGGGGCATGGCCTGGGGGCAGCGCCTCGTCGGCCCCGACCTGAACCCGTACGCAGCCCCGGACAACGCCCGCGCCCCGTGCCTGGTGGGGGTGTACACCGGCCTGCGCTTCTCCGCTGTGGCCGCCCTGCGCCCGGAGCACACCCAGGCCGACCGCACACTGCTCGCCGTGCTGGTGCGGCCCGAGGCCCGGCCGCTGCCGATACCCCGGCGACCTCATCGGCCGGCCCGCCGCAACGAAAAGCACGTTCCTCGCCGTGTACCGGGCCCTGGCCGACTTCAAGCTACTATGAACAAGTTGGAGCCCCCCCCGTGTGACGGCCAAGCACGAAGCCGAACAAAATTGCTGTTGAATAATCTGCGGGCTTTCAGGGCTGAATCGTTACCGCAAGGGCACCGCCGCTGCCGCCTCCCGCTGGTGCTCCAAAAACTCGTCGCACCAGCGGCACACGTTCTGCAAATCCTGGGTGCGGGCCAGGGCGTGCGCTTCGCTCACGCCCACCGACTCGCCCATCTTCCAGGGCTCGCCCCGGTTCAGGGCCTGCATGATTTGCGACTGCGAGGCACGTAGCAGCACGGCGGCCACCTGCTCGGTGCGGGCATCGCCGAGCGGGAACCGGGTGCCGGGGCAGCAGGGGTTGATTTTCCAGAGCTGGATGCTGATTTCCTGCGGCAGCTCGGTGCCGCCCAAAAAGCCCTTGGCCCCCGAGAGGATGGCGCAGAAGTTATGGCCTGGGGTTTTGAGCCAGATGTCGTTTTCCAACGCCCGGCCCCTGGCCCAGTTGCCGCCCAGCCACATATCGTCGGTGGCCCCCCAGTAGCCCCAGCTCAGCGGGTTTTTGGTGAGGTAATGTGCTTTGTCGATGAGCGGGCCGCGGTCGTCGCCGTTCACGCTGCGGCTTTCAAACAGGTCGGCCAGCGTCATCAGGCGGGTGCCGGCGTGTTTGTGGTAGCGGTCGATGCTGGCAATGTCGAAGCGGGTCACGCCCTTGGCAATGAGCAAATCCAGGATTTCCGGGGTGAGCAGGTCGCCGTTGGTTTGCAGCATCACCTGGGTGCGGCCCTGGTATTTCTCCTGCACGGCATCCAAAATCAGGTACAGCTTCGCGCGGTCGGCTAGTGGCTCGCCGCCGGAGAGGATGAGGCGGTCCAGGCGCTCGGGCAGGTTGCGGACGATGCGCAGGCAGTCCTGGGCGCTGATGCGCGCGCCCTGCGGGCCGGAGCTGTTGTAGCAATGGGCGCAGGTGTCGTTGCAGAGCTGCGTGAACACCCAGTACACGGACTCGCAGTGGTTGAAATCGGTTTTCATGCGGGTTGCTTGGTTGAACGCCATGTTTCGACAAGCTCAACACGACGGGCTCGCCGTCTGTTGAATACGCTCCCAAAACGCCAACTCGGCCCGGATGCTGGTGCGCGGGTCGTCGATAAATTCCGTCGCCGAGGCGTAGTTGGTGAGCTCGCCCCGGTCGAGGTAGGCGAAGCGGGTGCCTACGGTCAGGGCTTCGCGGCTGTCGTGGGTAACAAAGAGGGAAGTAATCCGGTGCTGCCGGCTCACCCGCAAAAACAGCTGCTGCATATCGGCCCGGGTTTGGGCATCCAGGTTGCCAAACGGCTCGTCGAGCAGCAGCAAGCGCGGCCGGATGATGAGGGCCCGCCCGAACGACACCCGCTGCCGCTGCCCGCCCGAGAGCTGGTTCGGTGCTTTTTGGGCGTGCGCGGCCAGGTCCAATTCTTCCAGCAACTCCCGCACCTGCTGGTCAGTTTCAGCCTGGGCTACGTGGCGAATGCGCAGGCCAAACGCCACGTTCTCGAACACCGACAGGTGCGGAAACAGCAGCGGCTCCTGGTACAAGTACACCAACTGGCGGGCGTTGGGCGGCACGGGAAGCAGGTTTTGGCCCTGCAAGGTCAGGGTGCCGGCATCGGGCGTTTCGAGGCCGGCCAGCACTTTGAGCAGCGTGGTTTTGCCGCCGCCCGAGCGGCCCAGCACGGCCAGCACGTCGCCCTGGTTCAGCGTCAGCGAGATGTCGCGCAGCACGGGCTGCCCGCCAAACTGCTTCGAGAGCTGGCTCACCGCGAGTAACGCACTCATCGGGCCGCGCCCGCGCCGTAGGCGGCGGTGTCGATGGTCAGGCGGCCGGCCGCCGGCCGTTCGCCGCCAAGCCAGTGCGTGAGCTGGTCCACGTAGTGGTCGAGGTGGGTGATTTGCTGCACGCCGTGTTCCACGATGGGGTCGAGGGTGGTGGCCAGCAGGGTGCCGCCGTGCGCGTGGGTTTGCAGGTGATGACGTCGCCCGCGTCGTTGGTTTGGATGATTTCGGCCGCGTCCGGCACGCGGGTGTACACGCCGTGGGTGTGCCAGCAGGCCTGCCGCGGCGTGAGGCCCCGGTACACGGGGTGGCCGTAGTCGGTGTGAGCCACGGGCGGGCGGGCCGGGTCCGTCACCCACCAGTAGTTGTTCACGGGCCGGTCTTCCCACTGCGCGTCGAGCCAGGTCGCGGAGGAGTCGCCTTCCACAAACACCTTGTTGCCGGCCGCCAGAAAGTCGTAGATAACGGCCTGCTTTTCGGCCAGCACGGCTTGGTTCGACTGAAACGGAATCACCAGCGCCGCCAGGTCCTGCACGGCGGCGGCATCGAGGTCGTGGATGTAGAGCAGGCGGTAGAGGTCGCGGTACTTGGGGGCCGTGGCCAGGGCGTAGTGCGACCACACGCCGTTGAAAATCAAGCCAATTTTAGCCATGAGCGGGAACGATGGGAGTGGAAAGCAGGTGCAAAAAATTGCGGTACAGCGTCACCGGCGCACTTTCGGAGCGGCCGGCGTGGCTCACGTCGGCCAGCGGGCCGCTGGCCGTGAGCAGCATCCGGCCGGGGGTGCTGGCCTCGTCGAGCACCGCCACGGGGCGCTGCCAGGTGTCGGCGAGCAGCACCTCGGCGCCGGGGGCGGCCCGAATGTAGCCACAGGCCCACCAACCGCTCATGCCGTGCGAGAAATTTAGCTCGTCCAAGTCGAGGTTGCGCAGCAGGCCGTGGGTGTCGGGGCCGGCGGCGTAGCGCACGTCGCGGGTGGGGCGCGAGTTGTCCATCACCCACTGGTTGCCGGGCACCCAGGCGGTAAAGAAGCCGTCGCAGCACACCAGGGCCTTGCCTTCGTGGAGGAAAGCCCGCACCCGGTCCTTGATTTTGAGCATGGCTACGTGGTCGGAGCCGTTGGGCACCACCAGCAGGTCGTAAGGTGCCAGGTCGGGGTCGAAATCCTTGGTGATGAGGCAGGTGGTGTACTGCACCAGCTCGTTCGACACGTAGTAGTTGTCAAGCCCGACGAGGCCGTTGGAAATAAGCAAAGCTTGGAGCATGGGTAGGTGTGGAGGTGCTTTTTAGTGCTTGGTGATTTAAATATAAAACTTACTAACTCAGCTAAACCTACCAACCGCGAAGCGGTGCTATTTTGGTAGCAATGGCTTGAAAGTCAGTTCCAAGCCACGAAGCGGTGACACCTCGCGCCCCCTGCCAGGTGCCACCGCTTCGCGGTTTGAAAATTCAGCAAACCACTTGACTACCAACATGACACCGCTTCGCGGTTGGGTGGAATGCGTAAGTCCTAAAAGCAAAGAACGTCATGCTTCGGCTGCGCGGACGCCAGATGAGTACGACCGTTTTGTTGATTCAGCCAATAGCTACACCATAGCTATGGCTTCCGCAGCAGCGCGGACTTATTGGCCAGCAGCAGCAGGGCCGGCGGCAACAGCAGTAGCAGCGATGCCACCGCCGCCAGCGGGGCATTCGCTTCGCCCACGTAGGTAAACACTTGCACGGTGAGGGTACGCACCTTGCCCACGCTCAGCACGTTGGTCAGGCCAAAATCAAACCAGGCCAGCAGAAACGTCTGAAAAAGCGTGGTGCGCAGCAGCGGCCAAGCCAGCGGCAGCAGCACCCGGCGCAGCGCCTGCTGGGGCGTGCAGCCCAGCGTACGGGCCAGCTGCTCGTACTCGGTGGCCTGCCGCGACCAGCAGCTGCGCAGCAGCAGCGTGGCAAACGGCAGCGCCACCAGCAGCAGCCCCAGCAGCACCCCGCCCACCGAGCCCGACAAATGCAGCCGGATGATAAACGGCTGAATGAGCACCGCCAGCAGCACCGGCGGCAGGGCGTAGGGCAGGTAGCTGGCCGCTTCCCAACGCGCCGCCCACCGGCTGCGCGCCACGGCCCGCGCCAGCCCAAACCCGCCCGTCGTGGCCACCACCGCCACCGTGCCCGCCAGCAGCAGGCTGCGCCCCAGGCCCGCCAGCAAGTCGTTGTCGGCCGCTACGAGGCTGCGCAACGGGTCCAGCGAATACCCCGGCGGCAGCACCGCCGGAAAGCGCCAGTTTTCGCTCACCGCCAGCAGCCCCAGCAGCGCAAAAGGCAGCGCGAAGAGCAGAACGAGCAAAAAGGTGAGCAGCTTGGAGCGCATGAGTGAAGACTACAGGAGCCGGGCGCGGCGGGTAAGGCGAAGCAGCACGGCAATCAAGCCCAGCAGCACCCCGGCCACCAGAAAGCCCGCCAGGTAGGCCGCCGGCAGGTCGTGCAAATCAAACCGCTGCAAGCGCGTGGCGATGTACACGCTCAGCATCTGCGGGTAGGGGCGGCCCAGCAGCAGCGGAATGTCGTAAGCGCCCAGCGTGGCGATGAAGCTGAGCAGCAGCGCGGGCGCGGCCCGCCGCAGCAGCACCGGCACGGCCACCGAGCGCCGGAACTGCCCGGCGCTGGCCCCCAGCGTCAGGGTCAGCTGCCGGTACTCCTCCAGCCGGGTTTCCTGGTAAAGGGCCTGAAACAGCAGCGTCAGAAACGGAAACGACAGCAGCACATGGGCTAAAATGATGCCCACTCCGGCCCCGTCCTGCACCAGCTCCGGAAAGCCCTGCAGGCTCCCCGTCAGCCCCAGACCAACGCTCACCCGCGACAGCCACCCTGCCCGGCTCAGCAACTGAAACAGGTAGAACCCCACCACCAGCGAAGGCATCAGCAAGGGCACGTACAGAAGCCCTACCACGGCCGGCCGCCGCAGCGTGGGCTGCGCCAGCAGCACCAGCGCCAGGGCCACCGCCACCGACAGCCCCACCGATGCCACCGCCACCCACACGCTGTACAGCGCCGCGTAGGGCAGCCCGCTCCCGGTGCCCAGCGCCCGCCAGTATTCGCCCGTAAAGCCCCCCGCCAGCGGCCCGGCCAGGCCCACGCTGCCCAGCAGCGCGTAGCCCAGTCCCGCCAGCGGCAAGCCCAGCACCAGCAGCCCGTAGAGGTTTAGAAGAAAGGCGTTTGTGGTCTTCAAAAGTACGTCTGTGGGTCGATAAATAAAGTAAAGCCGTCATGCAGCGCGCAGCGAAGCATGACAGTTTCCGGTTCAGTATGACAAACGCTAATTACAAAGCCGGCACCGGCGTTCCCTCAATCACATACGTGCGGAAATCCTTCGATAGCCGCGTCATGTATTCCGGGTCGGGCTCGGGCAGGGCGAGGCCCTGGATGGCTTCCCGCCGGGGCGCGTACCGGCGCGAGGGCAGCCGCTCAAACGCCTGCCGCTGCGCCGCCGACAGGGCCGGCAGGCTGAGCACCGTGTGGTCGCCCCACACGTCGGGGTCCATCTTTTTGAGTTGGGCTTCGGGAGAAATCAGGAAGTTCACCACCAGCAGGGCGGCCTCGGGGTGTTGGGCGTGGCGCACAATGCCCAGGTAGTGCGAGTTCTGGATGGTGCCCGGCAGGGGCACGTAGGCGCGGGCCGTGGCCGGGAACACCTTCTGGTTGACCTTGTTGTCCACCTCCGCGTCGTTGTTGGAAAAGGTAAACGCCACCTCGCCGTTGGCAAACAGTTGGTGCAGCGGCGCGAGTTGCTCGGGAAACGTCTGGCCCTGCTTCCAGAAGTAGGGCTTGCTCGCGTTAATCTGCTGCCACAGCGCCCCCGACCACTTCTTGTACACCGCCGCGTTAAACTTTCCCTGAAACCGCTTGGGCTCGCCCGACAAGGCCATCATCCACGATTTGAGCAGCGTCATGCCCGTGAATTCGTTCGGGATGGTGAACTGCCCAGGGTGTGCCTTTACAAACGCGGGCAGCTCGGCAAACGACTTCGGCGGCCGGGCCACCCGCGCCGAGTCGTAGATGAAGTTGAACTGCACGTTGCCCCAGGGGCACTCCATGCCGGCAATGGGCTGCTGAAAATCGGTGTTGATGAACGGGTTTTGCAGGTCGAGCAGCGGGGCGTTGGGCAGCTTGGCCACGTACGGGCCCAGCAGCGCATCCACCTGCCGCAGCTGATAGAAGGTCTCGCCGTTTATCCACAGCAAATCCACCTCGCTGGCCTGTCCGGCCTGCTGCTCGGCGGCCAGCGTCTGCACCAGCCCCCCGCCCTGGCCCGCCGAGATTTGCAGGTCGATGCCGTAGCGGCGCTTCAGCTCGGGCTTCACGTAGCCACTCATGTACTTGTTGATGAGCGGGTCGCCCTGCCACATCACCATGCTCACGGGTTGGTTGCGGCCGGCAGTTTCCATTTGGGGCCAGGTTTGGGCCAGTATCTGCTGCGGTTCGCGCAGCTTGTCGGAGCTGCAGCCGTTGAACAAGGCAACGGCCGCCAGGAAAAGAAGGAGGTATTTTTTCATAGACGAGATGTTTGCACAAAGTAGAGACGCAATAGTTTGCGTCTCGTCGTTGCTGATGTTGAAGCTGTTTAGAAAGGCGAGAAC
>JANYFQ010000690.1 GCA_025362615.1 Hymenobacter sp.
CAGGTGTACGAGCAAGACACCGCCCAGCAACTGACCTTGCTTTCCGTGCAGGGAGAGCCGGTAAGCGGCGCGATTCCCATCTCAAAAGCCGAGGCTAAACAACGTCAGACCAAGTAAGCACCTTGTGCCAGGCGCAGCGGCCGGCCGAGGTGCGCCGGCAGCTCACCGCGAGGTACTGGCCACCTACGCCCAGGGCCGGGCCGAGCTGCTGATGGAATGCACCCACTGCCAGGCCGCGCAGGTAGGGGTAACTGATTAGAGCCAAGCTCACCGCTTTGGCCCAGCGGGGTTATTCGGCGAAAAGAGTGCCCTGACCCGAATTGCGCGGCAGCTCATCTTCCGGCCAGTGGGCCAGCTCCGGGCCGGGTGCGATGCGTCCATCGGCCGCGTCCTTGTAAATCAGCCGGCCAACCTGTTGCACGAATTTGATGGGAATCTTTGGGTTGTTGATGTCCGCGCTTTTGCCGTCTGCTACCCGCTTGTGCCATTTTTCTTCCCAGGCCGAGAAATAAGGTTCCAGGGCTTGCGGCCGCACCTGGTACATTTCGACAATCTCAATCCCGGCGTACACGCAAAAAACCCAGTTCACCTTGCGGTACTTGCCGATGATGGTGGGATTGATGTGGTGATGGGTAGAGAAGGCAGCTGTCAGGCTCCCGTTCACGGTTTTCAGCTCGTACTCGTTGCCTTGCTCGTCCTGCGCGTCGTTGCCCTCGCGGCCGGTCAGGTTGCGGAGCCGGGTGATGATGAGGGTTTGCAGGAGCTTGCCGCCGTTGTCCTGAAAAATGTCATCAATGCCGAACTCGCTGGCCAGGCGTTGGTACTGCCGCACGTAGGGCAGCAGGGCATTAATCCGGTCGAGGGGCGATTGAGGCGGCAGGTCGGCCCCGCTCACTTCGCCAAGCCCTTCCGGGTCCTGTTCGCCGCCAAAGAGCACGACAACCGGCACCCCCAGGGCCAGGGCCAGGCGGTTGAGAATCTCCAGGCTCGGGCTGTTGCGGGCGTTCTCGATGTTGCCGACGTGGGTTTGATTGACGCCGGCCGTTTCGGCTAGAATTTCTTGCGTCATGCCGCGCTGCTTGCGGATTCGCCGGATATTGCGAGCTAACAGGCGGTGAATCGGCGAATCGGCGGGCGTGGGTTCCATAAAAAACGGGTAAATTTTAGGTCCCAAAGGTCCCGTTCACCCTTCGCCATGCCTCGCTAATATTTTAGGTATTTTGCTCAAAATAACCTATTTTTGGGCTTAATTTCAGGTTTAATTTAAACACACGCCGCAAAAATGCTTGACCACTTTATAAACCACATGGTGCGCGACCAGCAGCCCGCCTACTTGACCGAGCAGGGCGCGGCTTTTTTAGCGGACTCGCGGGAGCTGCTGGCGGCTTTGCCGGACGAGAGCCTGGACCTGATAATCACCAGCCCCCCCTTTGCGCTGCTGCGCAAGAAGGAATATGGCAACGAAGAACAGGCGGACTACGTGGAGTGGTTGGGCACCTTTGCCACGGCCGCCTTGCCCAAGCTCAAAGCCACCGGCAGCTTGGTTATGGACATTGGCGGAGCTTATCAGAAAGGCGTCCCCACCCGCAGCTTGTACCCTTTCCGGGTACCCATTCACTTTTGCGATAATCTAGGCTATCACTTAGCAGAGGACTTTTATTGGTTCAATTCCTCCAAGCTGCCCAGCCCGATTGAATGGGTGAACAAGCGCAAGATTCGGGCAAAGGATTCGGTCAATAACGTCTGGTGGTTCAGCAAAACCGCCTGGCCTTACGCGGACGTGAGCAAGGTGCTGACCGAGTACAGCGACCGCATGAAGAAGCTACTGAAAGACCCAGCCAAATACTACGACCCCAAAAAGCGCCCCAGCGGCCACGACATCGGCACCAGCTTTGGCACGGACAACGGGGGGGCCATTCCGTCGAATCTGCTGCAAATCCCCAACTCCGAATCCGGCGCGCACTACATCTCCAGCTGCAAGGAATTTGGCGTTAAGAGCCACCCGGCCCGGTTTCCGGGCAAGTTGCCGGAGTTCTTTATCAAGATGCTGACCAAGCCCGGCGACGTGGTGATGGACATTTTCGGGGGCTCCAACACAACCGGCGAGGTCGCCGAGGGCTTGGGCCGGCGCTGGATTTCGTGCGACATGGACAACCAGTACGTAGCCGCCTCCGCGTTCCGGTTTTTGCCGCGCCACATGGCCGCTGCTGGCCAGGTCGAGGGCGGGCACCCGTACCACCAGATTCTAAACGGAGAAACTGCTGACCTGAGGCAGTATGCGGCCCTTACCCTGCCCGCAGCGGCCACTAAAAAGCCGGCGAAGCCCAAACCGAAGGCCCCGGTAGCAGTCGGCTTGTTTGACTAAAAAAAAGCCTTTTAAGCATGAAAATGGCCTTTTTTTGTTTAATCAAGGTTCATTTCAAAAACTAACTTGCGGCACGTATGGAACCAGAGCAGGCCAAGCCCGACCCACGGGAAGCAGTGACCCTAGGGGTTGACGAATACTACCGCCGCTATTATTCGGATAGCTCCCAACCGAGGGCTTATTTCGGGTTTGAGTGCGACGTTTTTGAGGACGGGTTTCACATTCCAAGAACCCAGTTTGTCCACGCGGTTGATAACGGCAGCGCGGAATACGAGCAGTTGCGAGCTGCTGGCTTTGAGTGCCTATACGACGACGGTAAAGGCCGGCCCCCTACGTTGCTGCAAAACTTTGTGGAATCAAGCGAACAGTTCAAGCAGCTTTGCCGCATTACTGACCCTGAAATGGCCAAAGAAGAAGGGTGGTAGAGCACCATAGGCACCCCGGCAAAGTGCCACATCGGCAGCCGGCCGCGCAGCAGGGCCAAAACCGGCACGATTCCGGGAGCGGCACTATAACGAACATTATGTTAAGGGACGAAAGCAAGATGGAGGCGCGGCTTTTTGCACTTCCCCACTGCTCCTAAAGTCTTACTTGCCTGCTCTGGCTGGCAGCACCTCAAATGCTAGGGCATACACCCACGGGTTGCTGGTCCAGGCATCGGGGCCGTAGAGGCTTTCCCAAAGAGTCGCATAGGAAGCCAACGGGTTAGGTTGGTCACACAGCAGCCCCTCGCCTTTGCTCAAACTCCGATAGTCGGGCCAGCCAGGACCCAACGTAAAGCCGCTCCCCACTCCCTCAGCGATGGCGTTTGCGTCGCTCATTTGGTGCAGGCGTTCCACCCGTACCGCCGTGAGTTGGAGACGCAGCCGAGCGGCTTGCGGAGGCATTTCCAGGGCTGAAAGCCAGTCAGAGGACACTTGCTTGTCGAGGATGGTATCTGCCCGGTAGAGGTAAGTGCCCTGCGTTGCGGCCTCATTGGGCGCAGGTACTGATTGCCAATCTTCCCGCACGTAGAGCCGCCCATCCTCCCGCCCGTAAGGGCAGTTCCTGATGATGCGTTTAAGCTTATCAGCCGGCAAAGACTTGACCACTAATAGTTTGGGGGACAGGTTTCTAATCGGTCGCCGTAATTCTGTTTTATCCTTGTGCAGCAGCGCGTGTACTGAATAAGGCCCGAGTACCAAGGATTTTTTAGGTAGAAAAGGGGAGGACATTGCGCAGCGCGAAAAAGGGTAGAAATAGGGGTAAGCCAGGAATAAGGCCAACTACTTAACACCCGAAAAGGGCCGTTTAAATGCTGTATACAGCATTTGCCACATGTTGCTGTCATAAGTTGCCACGCCAAAACGTGGATATGGCAAACGCAAATGCGACTTGCGGACCAAACTTTTAACCAAGGCCCAGGTGCAGCAGCATTAAAGCCTACTTGCCGAAATAATGCGTGACGGCGATTAGTGCCCCAACGACCATGACGATAGCGCCAATAATTCGACCCGCGCCCTCCATGACCTTATTCCCCGTTGCGGCTTCAAAGGAGGAAAATTCTTCAACGCCAGCGGCGTTGCGCCGGTTGAAGGCCCGCCGGTTCATGGTGTAGCGCAGGAAGTAGCCGCCAGCGAAAAGTAGAATGCCAAAAATTGTCATGGTGCCAGAAGATTGTGGTTCAGGGCAGCAATAACGCGAAGAAAGACCGAGCGGAAAAGGCTGATACTTGTCCCTAGTTGCGCGGCAGCAGGTCCAGCGACATGTGCAGCAGCAAATCCTCGACGGTGGCCAGCGGTCGGCGGGTGCCGTCGGTGGCCACCAGCACCAGGGGCCAGGCCGTGCCGGGGTGCGCCGCGGCGTAGGCATCCAGCGACGAGAAGCAAGCCCGCAGCCGCACCAGGTCTAGCGGGCGCTCGTCGAGCAGGCCACAGAGCAGCCCAAAAGCACCAGCAAAATCGGTCGGAACAGAAAAAGCCATAAAAAGGGCCTTGTGGCCGCGCTAGATTGACAAGGCTACTTAGAGGCAGCTTTAGGATTTGCGTCGAACAGCGGCCCGTTTCCGGCCTTTTTAAGTCCCAAAATCGTGAGCAGGAGGCCCGACAATGAACGCGCTTTCTCGTGTTTACCTGTTTTTATGTCGTGAGCGAATTTGTTGCAGGCCGCGACGTGAGCCGTGTTGCCTAGGATGGTGGCCACCAGGGCGGGCGTGACGATACCGAGCTGCGCGAGGAGCCGGCCGGCGTTGTCCACCTGGTGCTGAGCCAGGGCGGGCCGGGCAGTATCGCCCGGTACCAACTCGAAGGGTACAGTAGAAGCCAAATCTTGCGGCTTGACCGTGAAAACGATGTTTTTGTAAGTTCTGACCCGCTTTTCGAGCTTGTAGCTGATGTGCAGCTCGGTATGCTCATTGATTTGCTTTACGGCAATGTCCAGCACTTTTTCCCGTAACTGGCCGATTTGCTTTATTTTCTCATTGCCCTTCTCATCGAGGAGGCCGAGCATTTTTTTGAAGTCCTGAAGGTCGTACTTTTTGGTTTCGCCCAAGTCTTTCCACTGGCTACAGTATTGATAAATACGCTTGGCATACTTGCTAGTGAGGCGCAAGGCCGAGGCCAGCTCGTAACTAGTAAAGTTGTCTTTGAGGTCAAACAGGTAGGGTAAAATGTCCTCTGTTAGCTTTATTTCGATGATTCCTTGCCCTAATAGGTATTTGACCCGCTGGAACATCCAAATCTGCTCATAGCTCTTTTCCGTGAGCACTTCAAAGACGCGACTACCCATATCAGCCGTGGCTTTGTGTAGGTAAGCCGGGTTGTATTTCTTGCCAGTCAGGTCCGCTAAATCTTTGATATTAAGCTCATACACGTTTATTTTTTGGTCCTTTTGCAGCTTCGATACCAGGAAGAACATTAGGTCTAGTTGCAGCTCTGAGTACTCATAGCGAGCATTGGTTAGAGCGTTGTGTTGACGAATTTCTAGAGAGGTCTTCATGGGTGATTCGCTGAGGCTAGGAGCAAAACTAGCATAAAAAACACCTTCAAAAAATTCAGTGTGTTTTAGGGGTGTGTTGCTCCCCACTAAAAGTGTTATCCAGACCCACTAAAAGTGTTTTCTCACCCACTAAAAGTGTTTTCTCGGCTTTTTTATACCTTCATAAGTTGCTTTTAATCTGATGGTTATACGCGCTACTGTTGAGCCCTACAAATAAAGCAAATAAAAAAAATATCACAAGTTGTGTTTCGCGCGAGAAAAAAAAGGGCTTTTAGGGCTTGTTCTAGCTGAACGACCGGCGCGGGCCAAACAAAAAAGCAAACGGAGCCAATCAAAAGCTTCGCACACCAGGGCGCGGCGAATTTATTACATATATTATTGGTAATTAACAGTTTATAGACTTTATTGTTCAGCTTATGTACTTGTTTGGGCTAAGAAAAACGGGGGAATGCTACTGGTGCAGGAGAAAGGGGCAGTAGAGGAAAAAGGCGGCTAGGGGAGAGCGAGCCAGGGCGTGAGCTGAGGTGGTATTGTGGTGAAGTGGTATTGTGGTGAGGTGGTATTGTGGTGAATAAAAGGTAGCGAAGTAGTGAGGTAGCGAGGTAGTGAATTAATGGTAGTCAGGTAGTCAATTAAAAGTGGTGAAGTGGTATTGTGGTGAATTAAAAGTAGCGAAGTAGTCAAGTAGTCAAAAAATTAGAAAACGGGCTATCATAAAGTATAACTTTAACAAGATGGTGGATTGAGCAAAAAGCAGGGCAAAAGGCAACATTTACTCCCTATTGCCCCTACTAGAATGTGGTATTGTGGTGAGGTGGTATTGTGGTGAATAAAAGGTAGCGAGGTAGCGGAATAATTAAAGCGGGAGCAGCAGGATAACTGATAATTAGAGCAGCTACAGAAAATATAGCAAGCAGAGCAACACAAGGTCAAGGCTAACGCCCTGACCTTGTGTTGCTTACAATTCAGCAGAGCTGAATTTTGTGTTTTTTAATGTTTAACTTGCTGATTTACAGTAGCATTTTAACCCAAAATGGGGGTCTAATAAACACTTTTCTAAACAAAAGTGTTGTATTTTTGTTGGGTTAAGACACTTAATGCCTTGTCTTACAAGACGTATTTAACCCAAAAAACGTACAAAAACCCATGCCCTCAAACCCCGGAGTTAAGAACATCGGAATCCCATCCGACACTCACCACCTGCTGAGCAAGGAGGCCAAGCGGTTGAAGATTAGCCAGGCCGCATACGCCGCCGCCGCGGTGCGCTACTTCTCGGAGCGGGGATTGGACCCGGCGGGGGACGTGGCCCGCGAGGGGCAGTTGATTATGCTGCAAGTGAAGAAGCTAGGCGACCGAATTTTTAGCTACATGCAGGTCGAGGAGCGGAGCTTGTTCGTGCCGATGTTGGAGGAAATGTTGCGCTCCCGCGTGACCCTGGACCGGGTGCTTCGCATGAATGAAATGCTGGTGGCACACATGACCCAGCAGCTCAGGGGCGCGACGCCGGAGCAGGTAGCGGCACAGAAAGCCGATAGCAGTACGCTACGCGCCAAGAACGAAGAGATGATAGAGCGGCAGATAAAAGAAGCAACCGCCGCCACGCAACAGCGCGTAGCGGCAACCCCGCCCCAGGGAACGACCGATTCACCTTCTTAACTTCCTTTCCTTATGCCCAATTCTCATTTTCAGCCCGCCCCGGCCGGCTTTACTCCTGACCAAGTGAGCGCCTACCAGGAGCGGGCGCGCCACGCTGATAACGCGGTGGCCATCGTGTCGAGCAACGGCACGGCCCCTAGCCCGGAGAGCCTGGCGCTGATGCAGCGTCACGTAAGCGGGGAGCTGACCATTGAGCAGGTAATCACGCTGACCGACGAAATGCTACGGGCGCGATACAACCCGATTAAATCGTAACTTTGGGTCCCGTTTCATTGGATAGAAGTTAGGGTGTGCCACCCCCCGCTTCACGCGCTTTGACCGCTCGCAACGGTCAGGGCGGCTTATTTGAATAGAAGTTGGGGCGTACCAGCGCCCCAACTTCTGAAGCCCTGGCCGTTACGAGCGGCCAGGGCTTCATTTTTCAACCTTTTGCCATTAGCCTAGTGGATGCCGAGGAGCTGGAATTTCTAGAGGCGCAGTTGGCGGCCACCGAGCTGCTGCCGTGCCGCGAGTGCCGGCAGCTCACGCTACACGCCCACCGGGAAGTAGTGGGGGTGCGGGCGGTGGCCACCGAGTTGCTGATGGAATGCACCCACTGCCAGGCCGTGCGCCACTGGCTGGATTGGAACAGCGGCCAGCTTGCCCACCACCAACGGAATTGAGACCATGAGCCAGTTAGCCCACCTCAGTAAATTGCTTGTTGACCCTGACTTTCAGCGGGGCATCCAGGATGAAATCCGCCGCAAAGCAGCGGCCTACAACTCGTTTATTATTTACCGGGACGAGCAAGGGCGGATGCTGGTGGAGTACCCCGGCAGTGGCCAGGTGTACGAGCAAGACACCGCCCAGCAACTGACCTTGCTTTCCGTGCAGGGAGAGCCGGTAAGCGGCGCGATTCCCATCTCAAAAGCCGAGGCTAAACAACGTCAGACCAAGTAAGCACCTTGTGCCAGGCGCAGCGGC
>JANYFQ010000618.1 GCA_025362615.1 Hymenobacter sp.
TTCAAGCCGCGCGTCGGAGACGCGAAGCCAAGGGGCAGCGCGTTAAAAACGTGTGCCAGCGCCGGGCTTTTGACTTTCTAAACAACTTCAACAAGCAACAAGCAACAAGCAACAGCCCGCGCAACGGCAGTTAATAACCAAACAGCGCCGCCGCGTTGGCCGTCGTGGCCGCCGCTACTTCGGCCTCGGGGCGGCCCAGCAGGTCGGCCACGCGGCGCAGCACCAGGGGCAGGTAGGCGGGCTCGTTGCGCTTGCCCCGGTGCGGGGCGGGGGCCAGGTAAGGGCAGTCGGTTTCGAGCAGCAAGTACTTCAGGTCCAGGCCCGGCAGCACGGCCTCGGCCCCGCCGTTCTTGAAAGTTGCCACGCCCCCAATCCCCAGCAAAAACCCCAACTTGATGGCTTGTTCCGCCTCGGCGGCCGTGCCCGAGAAGCAGTGGAAAACCCCGCGCAGCGTACCGTCCTGGTGTTTTTCGACCAGCGCCACGGTTTCGGCCCACGCCTCGCGGGTGTGCAGCACGATGGGCAGGCCGTGCCGCTTGGCCAGCTCTAGCTGAATGCCCAGCGCCGCCTGCTGCTCGGCGAGCAGGGTTTTGTCCCAGTGCAAATCCAGCCCCGCCTCCCCCACCGCCGCGAAGGGCCGCCGCCCCAGCCAGGCCTCCACTTCGTAGAGTTCTTTCTCGAAATGGCGCGTCACCGAGCACGGGTGCAGCCCCATCATGGCGAAGCAGGTTTCGGGGGCCTGCGCTTCGAGTTCGAGCATCGCGTCGATGGTCGAATGGTCCACGTTGGGCATCACGATGGTGCGCACGCCCGCGTCCTGGGCGCGGCGCAGGGCATCGAGCCGGTCGGGCCGGAATTGCTCGGAATACAAGTGGGCGTGGGAGTCGGTGAGGTGCATTGGTGGGTTGAGAATTGGGGTTTGAACGACGGGTTTTGGCGCGGGCCTCCAGGCCCGTACCGACTACTCGGGGGCCTCCGGCCCCCAATCGTTGAACGACTCGCGTTGAACGGTTTCACGATTTCGGCCTGGAGTGCGGGCCAGGGAGCCCCAATCGTTGAACGACTCGCGTTGAACGGTTTCACGATTTCGACCTGGAGTGCGGGCCAGCGGCCCGCAAGTAAGCGGCACGGGCCAAGAGGCCCGCGCCAACCCGCCCGCCCTCAAGCATACTGCCGGCCCTTCCACACCACCGGCCCGCCGCGCAACTGCCGCCACACCAGCGCCCCCGTCAGGGCCAGGGTGTAAAGTTCAAAGAGCGGCAGCAGGCCCCAGGGCATCCGCAGGCCCGCCCGCCGAAACGCCAGCCCGGTCAGCAGGCCCTGAAGGCCGATTTTCCAGCCCCATACGCCCAGGGCCACGCCCGGCCCGGCCACCACGGCCAGCGCCGCCAGCACCGGCCAGAGGCTGCTGTAGGCGGCCAGTTCCAGGCGCAGGCGCAGCGGTAGGGCCTGCACCCCGCGCAGCCAGCGCCGGCGCTGGGTCAGCAAATCGGCCCAGGTGGGCTGGGGCAGCGAGTCGGCCCGCGCCGCCGCCGCAAATACGTGCCCGAAGCCAACCCCCCGCGCCAATACCGCCCGAAACAGCGCGTAGTCTTCCGTCACCGAAAACGGCAGGGCCGCGTAGCCGCCGGTGGCTTCGTAGGCGGCGCGGGTCACGAGCATATTGTTGCCCATCGCCGTCACGGGCCGCCCCTGCTCGCTCACCACCTGCACCAGCGCCAGCGAAAGCAGCCAGTCCAGCCCCTGCAAGCCGTCGAACACCCGCCCGCCGCGCACGGCCGTGATGCCCGTCACGATGCCCGTGCCCGGCCCCAGCCGCGCCAGCAGCGCCGTAACCCAGGTGATGGGCACGGCAATGTCGGCATCGGTGATGAAGAAAACCTCGCCCGTGGCGGCCTCGGCCAACTGCGCCAGCACGTTGGCCTTGCCCCGCGCCTGGCCCCGCGTGCCTACAATGGGCAGCACCCGCGCCGCGCCCGCGTAGCCCCGCAGCGCGGCCGTGGCCACGGCCGCCGTGCCGTCGGTGCTGCCATCGTCGCCGACCAGTATTTCCAACAATTCGGGCGGGTACTGCACGGCCCGCAGCGCCGCCAGGCAGCGCGGCAACGCCGCCGCTTCGTTGCGGGCCGCCACCAGAATGCTCACGCGGGGCCGCAGCAAACCGGCTGGTTCTGAACACCTGGGAGGAAATGCAAACCGCCCCGTGGTGTAAGCCAGGGCCAGCAGCCACAGCAAGCAATACAGGAGCAGGCAAACGGTCATTTTTTGTTTGATTGCTTAATTGTTGGCTGTTCTGGGTTTGATGTTCCAGGATATGTCCCGCAGTGGGCGCGGTGGTAAAACGCAGGGAGCGCAGTGCTGTTCTGGGGCCGTATGAGCAACAATTAAGCAATTCAACAATTAAGCAATTAAACAACGCCAAACCCGAACCCGCGCCCGGCCAGGGCTTCGAGCAGCCGGGGCAGGGCGTAGCGCAGGCGCGGGGCGGCCTTCTGGCTGTCGTGGAACACGATGATGTCGCCCGGCTGCACGGCGGCCAGGGCGTGGCGCAGGCAGGCTTCGGGGCTGAGGTTGGGGTCGTAATCCCGGGTCAGCAACGACCATAATATGACGCGGTAGTCGGGGGCGAGCGCGGCCAGCAGCCCCCGCGTAAGGCGGCCGTAGGGCGGCCGGAACAGCGGGCGCGGCGCGGCCGGAAACGCGGCCGACGGCGCAGCGGCCGGGCCGGCCGCTTCGGCCCGCAGCTGCGTCAGCAGGGCTTCGCAGGCGGCTACGTCGGCCAGGTAAGCGCGGGCGGGCTGGGCCCAGGCGCTGCGGTGGTGCTGGGTGTGGTTGGCCACGTTGTGCCCGGCGACGAGGGCGGCGCGGGCAATTTCGGGGTAGCGCCCCAGGTTGTCGCCGACGCAAAAAAACGTAGCCAGCGCGTGGTATTCGGCCAGTTGCGCCAGCACCCAGGGCGTTTGCTCCGGGATGGGGCCGTCGTCGAAGGTCAGGTACACGAGTGGGCGGCCCGCTGCGTCGGCGGCTGCCGGCCCCGCCCACTCGGCCCCCGGCAGCAGCCGGTGCAGCAAGCGCGGCGGGCGGGTAAGGAGAGCGGCGAGCATGGTTTTTAATTGTTGTTTTTTTAATTGTTTAATTGTTTAATTGTTGCTCATGCGTGCCTTGGCGCACTGCGCCCACTGGGTTTTACTACCGCGCCCGCTGTGAGGCATATCCCAAAACAACCAAATCCAGAACGGTCAACAATTAAGCAATTCAACAATTTAACAATCAAAACCGTCACCTTACAATCCGCATCAGGGGCAGGCCGGCGCCGGGCATGGGGCCGAGGATGTTGGCTATGGCCTGCAGAAATTCGAGGCCGGAGCTGGGGCGGTTGCCGGGCGGGCCGGGGCCGAAGCTGCGGTGGTGCTCGCCGCGCCGCTCGCTGAGCACGGTGGGCTGGCCGGCATCGGGGGCGGGGGTGGGGTCGGTGGCGCGGAGCAGGCCCAGGGTGCTTTCGAGCAGGAAGTAGCGGGGGCGCAGCTCGTCGTCTTCGGTGGCGGGCAGGTTGTCGTCGTCCTCTTCCTCGTACACGAGGGCCACGAAATAGGCTTCGGTGAGGGCCTGCGGGGCGGGCATATGAAACAGGGCCGTGGCCCGGCCCGCCACGGCGTGCCACGTCAGGCGCAGGCCCCGGCTGGGCACGCGGGCGGCGGGTGCCACTTCCTCGCCGGCCTTGTCCCACATATAACGCAGCAGCTCGCGGGCCAGGAAGGGGTCGGCTAGTTCGCGGCGCACGGCGGCGGGCCGCCGCCACGCCAGGTTGGGCAGCAAGGTGTGGGCGAATTGGTAGGGTTGGACGCGGGCCATGCGGCAAAGGTCGGGTTTGGAGGCTAATGGTTGGATTGTTTGATTGATGTTATGAAGCAGCCGAACCCCAACAGGGTTGCACAGCACAGCCAGGGGTTGGCTCCCGCTGGTTGCCAACCCCCGGATACGACGACCTGCATGGCCCGAACCCCAACGGGGTTTAAGAGCCTTCGGAACCAGCGGCCAGCAAGCCGAAGGCTCTTGAACCCCGTTGGGGTTCGGCCGTTTTGGTGGCCGTTACCGGGGGTAGGCTCCCGCTGGTCGCCAACCCCCGGCTGTGCTATGCAACCCCGTTGGGGTAGGGTGTAACAGCAGCTAACAGTCCAGCCATTCAACAATCAACCACTTAAACCGCTTCCATTATCGCCTGCCACAGCACCTCGGCGCTGGCTTCCCACGAAAAGCGCTTCAGGTTTTCAAACCCCAGCCGCACCAGCCCGGCCCGCAGGCCGTCGTCGTCGGCCCAGAGACGGGCGAGGCCGGCGGCGATGCTGGCGGCCGAGGCGGGGTCGGCGAGCAGGGCGGCGGGGCCGGCCACCTCGGGCATGGAGGTGGTGTTGGACGTGAGCACGGGGCAGCCGCAGGCCTGGGCTTCGACGATGGGGATGCCAAAGCCTTCAAAATACGGCACATACACCGTGGCGTGGGCGGCGGCGTAGAGATTCACGAGGTCGTCGTCGGACACGCGGCCGGTGAATTGCACGGCCTCGGCGTGGCGCATTTGCTGGTAGGCGGCGTAGATGGGGCCGGCTTTCCAGGCCCGGCGGCCCACGATGAGGAGCTGCACGGCGGCGGCAGCCGGGCCGGCGGCCGTTTTGAACGCATCGAAAGCCTGCAACAGCGTGCCCAGGTTTTTACGCGGCTGCAAGGCCCCCACGAACAAAAAATACGGCCGCCCCTGGCTGAACTGCTGGCGCGTGGCGGCCTGCACCGCCGCCGGGCGCGGGCCAAACTGGGCGGCGGGCGCGTTGTAGGCCACCCGGATGCGGGCCGCGTCGAGGCCGTAGCTGCGGGCCACGTCGTGGCGCACGTAGTCGGACACGGTGACGAGCCGGGCCGAAGCGCGGGCGAAACGGGGCATAAACCACTTGTAATACGCCAGTTGCAACCGGCCCACGTCGGCGGGCCGGTACTCGAAGGCCAGGTCGTGAAACACCGTCACGCGGGGCACGGTGGTGGCCAGGGTCGTGAAGCTGTCGGTGCTCAGAAACACGGCCGGGCGGTGGCGGGCGAGCCAGAGCGCCACCGCCCCCTCGAACCAGGCCACGAACAGCAGCGGGTGCCGGGCCGGCGGGTGCAGCACGTGCGGCACCACGTTGGGCGCGTAGCAGTAGCGCGGGTCGTAGGCGCGGTCGAACAAAAAGTGAAACGTGACCTCGGGGTGGGCCAGCACCAGCGGGCGCAGGGTTTCGTCGGTGAAGCGGCCAATGCCTTCAAACCGGTTGCCGGGCAGCAGAAAACGGGCATTGACGGCGATGTGCATTTTTTATTGTTGAATGATTTGATTGTTGACTTGTTGGGCGGGGGCGGGGGTGTCAGTGAGCTTGGCAAAGGTGTCGGTAGCCGTAGCGAACCTGTCAGTAAGGCCAACGAAGATGTCGGTAAGGATAACGGACCTGTCAGTAAGGCCAACGGAGATGTCGGTAAGGATAACGGACCTGTCGGTAAGGCCAACGGAGATGTCGGTAGCCATAATGGAGATGTCGGTAGGGCCAACGGAGATGTCAGTAGCCATAACGGAGATGTCAGTAGCCATAACGGAGATGTCGGTAAGGCCAACGGAGATGTCGGTAAGGCCAACGGAGATGTCGGTAGGGATAAGGCTCAGCGCTCAACCCCGTTTCAGGCCCGCCCGCAGCTCCCCTACCCGCACGAGGCCCGTGAGCAGCACGAACCCGCCGAATACCAGCCCCATGCCGCCCGCTTCGAGCCACCAGGGCAGGCCCGGCGCAGCCACGCGCAGGCCGTACCAAGCCCCGCAGAGCAGGCCGAAGGCCAGCAGCAGCCGCGCCAGCAGGCCCCAGGGCAGGGCCACGCCGGTGCGCCGCGCCACCAGCACGAGGTAGGTGCCCGACACCAGCACGGCGCACAGCAGCGTGTTGCAGGCGGCGGCCACGGCCCCGTAGCGGGGCAGCAAAATCAGGTTCAGGCCCACGTTGAGGGCGATGCTTACGGCCACGGCCCAGCTCACGGCTTTCTCGTGGGCGGTGCTGGTGAGCAGGGTGCTGTAGATGGCGAAAAAAGCGTGGATGAGGACGTTGAGGAACAGAATTTTGAGGCAGACCGTCATGCGGGCCAGCTCGGCGGGGGTGCTGTGGCCGAACTGCCAGAACAGCACCTCGCCCCGAAACAGCACAAAGGCCACCACAAAGAGCAGCGGCAGGGTAAGCACGCGCTGCCCGAACCAGAGCAGCTCGCGCTGCGCCCCGGCATCGGTGGGCACGGCGGCGAAGCGGGCAAAAAACAGCGGCAGCACCGTCCAGGCGTACATCATCACGGCATCGACCCAGCGGTAGGCCCCGGCGTAGTAGCCGGCCTCGGCGGGCGAGTGCAGGCGTTCGAGCATCACCATGTCGATGCGCTCGTTCACGCCGTAGAGCAGCGCCATCAGCGCGAAGGGCAGGCTGGCCCGCAGCGCCCGCCCGGCCGCCGGCCACTGCCAGCGGTAGCGGATGCGGCCGTAAAAGCGCGTCAGCAGCCCGTAAAGCAAAGCCACCACGAAGGCCGCCGCCGCCAGCCGGGCGGCCACGTAGTTGCTCAGCGTGAGGCCGATGGGCAGCAGCGCCAGCACCAGCAGCAGGAGCAGCAGCTTTTCGAGCACGCTCACCACGGCATCGGTATTGAAGCGCTGATGGGCTTGCAGCGTGCCGCGCAAAAACAGCCCGTACTGCGTGAGCAGCAGCGCCGCGCCCACCGCCGCCAGCAGGCCCAGCGCCGGCCCCCGGTAGCCCACAGCCCAGCCCAGGGCCAGCAGCGCGGCCAGGGCGGCGGCCCCCAGCGCCCCGCGCAGGGGCAGCACCGT
Organism: Hymenobacter sp.; assembly: GCA_025362615.1. Lineage (GTDB taxonomy): Bacteria > Bacteroidota > Bacteroidia > Cytophagales > Hymenobacteraceae > Hymenobacter. The sequence continues at coordinate 6,875 of JANYFQ010000618.1, forward strand.
CGGGAACATATCGGCCAGAAACGTGGCCTCGGCCGCCACGCGCTTGACGGCGTAGGGCGTGAGGCCCAAATCGGAGAGGGCGGCCACGATGACGGCCAGCGCCGACAGGGCCGTGACGAGGCCAAAGGCGGCGTGGCCCAGGCGGTCCTGCACCAGGTTTTCGAGCACCACCCAGCCCGGCTTCACCGCGAGGTTGAGCAGCACCACGAAGCTGATATTGCCGAAGAAGCGTTTGATGGGGGTGGGGCTTGGAAAGGGCGCGGCGCGGGCGGGCGGCTTTTTCAGCCGCCCGCCCGCTAATCGTTGCCGGGTTGAACACAATTAGCGGGCGGGCGGCAGAAAAAGCCGCCCGCCCGCGCCGCCCACATTGCGCTTGTCGAAAACAAGAAACAAGAAACAAGAACCCCAAAGGTAGCCCCATTCCCAGGGCCGTGGGGCGGGTTTGGGGCTACCTTTGTCCGCTGGGCGGGCCGCTCGTTAATGGCGGGCCGTGGTGTTTACCCCGTTTTATGACTCCTTCTTCTTTTTCGCTGCTCGGGCTGGCCCCGATTGTGCAACGCTGGAAAAACCTCCTCCTGGCCGCCGTGGCGCTGGCCGCCGTGGTAAGCACCGTGGTGGCGCTGCTGCTGCCCAACATCTACAAATCCACGGCCGTCTTCATCCCCACCAACCCCCAAACCGCCGACCCCGACCGCCTCGTGGAAGGGGCCAAGCTCGAACTCAGCGGCCGTTCCGAAGACCTGGACCGCGTGCTGACCATCGGCGAATCGCAGCCGGTGGCGCTCTACGTCATCCGCAAGTTCAACCTCTACAAGCACTACAAAATCGACGACCCCGGCACCGACGTGAGCGACGACGCCGTGCTGCGGAAGTTCACGGGCAACCTCGACATCACCCACAACGAGCGCGATGCCATCGAGCTGACTTTTAAGGACGAGGACAAACAACTCGCCGCCCGCATCGCCAACGATTTGGTGAACGCCATCGACTCGGTCAATCAGCAACTCACCCTCGAAAACCGCCGCAAGGTGCTGGGCCTTTACCGCAGCCGCTACACGTATTTGAAGGACGTGTTCGAGCAGTCGCGCCTGCAACTGGTAGCGGCCCGCAACCGCTACGGCATCTACGGGCTCGAGCAGCAGGGCCGCTACATGGCCAAGCAGCTCATCGAAACCGAAAGCGCCCTGCGCGTGGCCGAGGGCGGCGGCCCCGGCAGCGTGCCGGGCCTGCGCCGCGCCCTCTACGCCCTCACCCACGCCGACGGCGGCAACCGCGTCAACATCGAAAGCTACGTGCGCGGGGCCGACTCGCTGAGTATGTTCACCTCGCGGGTGGCCGACTTGCAGGGCCGCCTGGTGGGGGCGCGGGCGGCGTTCGAAACGGCCGAAATCAGCCTCAAGAGCCGGGTGTCGAGCCTGTATTTGGTGCAGAAAGCCTACCCGGCCACCAAAAAATCGGCGCCCATCCGCTGGCTGATTGTGGTGAGCTCGGTGCTGGTGACGTTCGGGCTCTCGGTGCTGCTGGTGGCGTTGCTCGAAATTTACCGCTACAACCGCACCCGCTTCGGCGGCCCCGCCGCCGCGTGAACGGCCAGCCGTTGAAATCCGGGCCATTAAAATCCGGCCGCACGCCCTGGGCGGCGTGGGCGGCGCTCGACGGGCCGCAGCGGGTGTTTGTGGGCTTCGTGGGGCTGCTGCTGGGCGGCGGCGCGGCGGCGGCCCTGGCCCAGGTACCGGCCCTGCTGCTGCTGCCGGCCCTGCCGGTGCTGGCCGTGGGCGCGGCGCTGGTGGCCTCCCTGCGCTGGCGCTACCTGTATTACCTGCTGCTGGGCCTGCTGCCGTTTTCGCAGGAAATCGGCCTGCCCGGCGGCCTCAGCCTCGACGTGCCCTCCGAGCCGCTCATGCTGCTGCTCACGGCCTGCGTGCTGGGCACGCTGCTGCTGCGGGCGGGCGGGCTGCCGGCCCGCGAGTGGATGCACCCGCTGCTGCTGCTGCTGGCCCTGATGCTGGCCTGGGCCGCCTTCGACACCTTTTTTTCGGTGGCCCCGCTCAAGTCGTTCAAGTTTCTGCTGGCCAAAGTGTGGTACCTCGTGCCCTTCGTGCTGGGCACCCTGCTGCTGGTGCGCCGCCCGGCCGACGTGTGGCGCGTGGCCCTGGCCTACGCCCTGGGCGCGGCCCTGAGCGTGGGCTACGTGGCCGTGCGCCACGCCAGCCGGGGCTTCACGTTTGCCGACATCAACTGGGCGCTGCGGCCGTTTTTTCTCAACCACGTCATCTACGCCGCCGTGCTGGCGCTGCTGCTGCCGTTTTGCCTGCTGGCCTGGCGGGCTGCGGCCGGGCAACCGGCCCGCCGCACACTGTGGGCGGCCCTGGGCGGGGTGCTGCTGTTTGGGCTGCTCACGTCCTACACGCGGGCCTCCATGCTGTCGTTGCCCATCGCGGGGCTGTTTTATGGCGTGGTGCGCCTGCGCCAAACGCGCTTGCTGCTGCTAGCCCTGGCGCTGGCCGTGGCCGGGGCAGCCGCCTATTTTGCCTACGACCAGAACTATATGCGCTACCGGCCCAACTTCGAGCGCACCGTATTTAATGGCAACGACTTCGGCAAGCACTTGGCCGCCACCTACCAGCTCAAGGACGTGTCGGGCATGGAGCGGGTGTACCGCTGGGTGGCCGCCGCCCGCATGATTGCCGCCAAGCCCCTCGTCGGCAGCGGCCCTTCTACCTTCTACCCCGAGTACAAGCGCTACACCGTCAAGAGCTTCCGCACCTACGTAAGCGACAACCCCGAGAAGTCCACCACCCACAACTACTTCCTGCTCCAGCTCGCCGAGCAAGGGCTGCCGGGCTTTTTGCTCTTCGTCATTTTCCTGGGCACGGCCCTGCTCACCGCCGAGCGCCTTTACCACCGCAGCGCCGGGCAGCCGGCCGTGCGCCGCGTGGTGCTGGCCGCCATGCTCTCGCTCGTCACCATCATCTTCCACCTCTTGCTCAACGAATTGGTGGAAGTGGATAAAATCGGCCCGCTGTACTTCGTCTGCATTGCCCTGCTGGTGAAGGCCGATACCTGGCTGGCGGAAGGCGTT
>JANYFQ010000645.1 GCA_025362615.1 Hymenobacter sp.
TGGGTTTTGAACACGAGGATAGCAAAGGGAGCGGCAAAGTTACGGCTGAGGGGGTAGGGCGATGTACCACCAAGCTGTGCTTGGTCTCGCGTAGGTTGCCCCAGAACGGCCTCGTTCAACGCGAGACCCCTCCGGTGGCAGCGCAGCTTGGTGGTACATCGTTCAACGCGAGACCCCTCCGGTGGCAGCGCAGCTTGGTGGTACAGCACAAACCATCCCTACGTTTGTTGTCCTAACCAAACCCCACCCCACCCAAAGCCATGCGAATTGCCGGTGCTGCCCTCAATCAAACGCCGATAGCCTGGGCCAACAACCTGCGGAACATTCACGAAGCCATCGCGCAAGCCAAGGCCGCCAACGTGCAGCTCCTGTGCCTGCCCGAGCTGTGCCTCACCGGCTACGGCTGCGAGGATTTGTTTTTGAGCGACTGGCTGCCCGCTGCCGCCCTGGCCCATTTGCAGCAAATAAGGCCCTGGACCGATGGTATTTGCGTGGTAGTTGGCCTGCCCGTGCGCCTCGCTGGTCACACCTACAACACGGCGGCCGTATTGCGCGACGGCGACATTCTGGGCTTCGCCGCCAAGCAGTTTCTGGCCAACGACGGGGTGCATTACGAGCCGCGCTTTTTCGCGCCCTGGCCCGCCGGCACCGCCACCACCGTCGCGCTCGGCGACGAAACCTGGGCGCTGGGCGACCTCACGTTCATGCACTTGGGCGTGGGCTTCGGGTTCGAGATTTGCGAGGATGCCTGGCGGCCCGACGACGTGCGCCCCGCCGCCCGCCTGCGCGGCCGGGCCGACCTCATCATCAACCCCTCGGCCAGCCACTTCGCCATGAGCAAGACCGACGTGCGCCATAGCCTCGTCGTCAATGCGTCGCGTAATTTCAACTGCACTTACCTCTACGCCAACTTGTTGGGCAACGAGGCCGGCCGCATTACCTACGACGGCGAAATCCTCATTGCCCAGAACGGCCACCTGCTCAAGCGCAACCAACTGCTGAGTTTTAAGGAAGTCGATTTGGAATGGGCCGACGTGGATTTTGCCAGCCCGCCGCCGCCCGCCGCCACTTTTGTGGCTCTGCCGCCGCCCGACGAGTACCGCGAGCTAAACCAAGCCCTGGCCCTGGCCCTGTTCGACTACCTCCGCAAAGCCCGCAGCCGGGGTTTCGTCCTCAGCCTCAGCGGCGGGGCCGACTCCAGCCTCTGCGCCGTGGCCGTGGCCGAAATGGTGCGCCTGGGCGTGGAGGAGCTGGGCGAGGAGGAGTTCCGGCGGCGGAGCGGGGCGTTTGAAACCGCAAAAACCGCCGCCGTGCAAACCGGCGCAGGCGGCCCGACACTGCAAGTGGCCGACGACGTGCCAACCGAAAAGCAAGCGCCCGAAGACCCAAACGAGCAACAAGAAACAAGAAACAAGAAACTCGTCAGCCGCCTCCTCACCTGCGCTTACCAGGGCACGGTCAATTCGTCCGACGACACCTTTCAATCGGCTAAAGAGCTGGCCGAGAGCATCGGGGCGCGGTTTCATCATTGGGAAATTGACAGTGAGGTGGCCGGCTACGTCGGCAAAATCGAACAGGCGCTGGGCCGCGAGCTGGCCTGGGCCACCGACGATTTGGCCCTGCAAAACATTCAGGCCCGCGTGCGTGCCCCCGGCATCTGGCTGCTGGCAAATATTCAGAACTGCCTGCTGCTCACGACTTCCAACCGCTCCGAAGCCAGCGTCGGCTACTGCACCATGGACGGCGACACGGCCGGCAGCATCTCGCCCATTGCGGGTGTCGATAAAGACTTCGTGAAGAAGTGGTTGCGCTGGGCCGAAACCGCCCTCGGCTACCCCGCCCTGCGCCACGTAAACGCCCTGCAACCCACCGCCGAACTCCGCCCCCTGGCCGACGGCCAAACCGACGAGCGCGACCTGATGCCCTACGCCCTGCTCAACCGCATCGAGCGCCTGGCTTTTTTCGAGCGCCTGGCCCCCGCCGCCGTCCTGGCCCAACTCGGCACCGAAGCCACCGGTTTCACGCCCGAGCAGCTTCGCGCCTACGTCCGCCGCTTCTACCAGCTCTGGAGCCGCAACCAGTGGAAACGCGAGCGTTACGCCCCCAGCTTCCACCTCGACGACTACAACGTGGACCCGCGCTCCTGGCTGCGCTTCCCGATTTTGAGCGGCGGGTTCGAGGAGGAACTGGCGGCGCTGTAGCGCGGGTTTTCAACCCGCGAGTCGCAATTACAGGCGGGGGTTTCAGGCTGCAAGCCACTCAAATTTGGCTTGTAAATCAATGTTTTGCAGAAAATGCAAGCGGCTGGCGCAAGTTTTTCCGCAAGGTTGGACCTAATGGGGTGAAAACCTCGCCAGCACCTACGGAGCCCCGTAGCCAACGAGGGTTTTTCCAGAACCCAACGCCTTGCTTTTTGTGGCCTGTTCGCTTCCGCTGCTACTCACCGACGACCTCCAGGTGGATGCCCCGTCGGGAATTTGTTCTGCCGATGCCGCGCTGGTAGCCGCGTTGCAGCGGGGCAGTGAGGCGGCCTTTCGGGCGCTGGTCGAGCAGTACCAGGACCGGATTTACGGGACGGTATTTTCGCTGCTGCAAAACGCGGAAGAAGCCGAAGACGTGGCCCAGGAGGTGTTTGTGGAAGTCTATCAGACCATTGCCCGCTTCCGGGGCGAGGCCACGCTCGGCACCTGGCTCTACCGCCTGGCCACTTCGCGGGCCCTCAAGAGCCTGCGAAAAGCCCGCGCCCAAAAGCGTTTCGCCTTTTTAACCAGCTTGTTGAGCCAGCCCGACAACCCCCGGCCCGACAACATCCGGCCCGAGCCACCCGACCACGCGCACCCCCTGGCCTTGCTCGAGGCGCAGCAGCAGCTTCAGTTGCTGCGCGTGCAGGTAGCCCGTTTGCCCGAGCAGCAGCAGGTGGCTTTCCTGCTGCGCCACGAGCAGGACCTGAGCTACGAACAGATTGCCGCCGTGCTGGGCACCAGTCTGTCGGCCGTGGAATCCCTGTTGTTCCGGGCCCGCCAAACGCTTCGCAAACGCCTTCAGCCCCATTTTCGCCATGCCTGATTCAGCCTTCGACCCTACTCCCGACGAGGAATGGGCCGCCTTGATGCGCCGGTTGCGTGCCCAGCCGCCGGCCCGGCCCCGCCCCTTTTTCTACGCCCGCCTGACCGCCCGGCTCACCGCCCCGGTTCCGGCGCGGCCAATGCCACTGCCGGCCTGGCTGCGGCGGCCCGCCTACGCCGTATTGCTCGGGGCGGTGGTTCTCACCCTCAGCGGCGACGGCCGGGTACTGCCGCCGCTGGTCCTGCCCGCCGCTCTTGGGGGCAGCAGCGTACCGCCGCGCTGAAAAGGGCCGTGGGCTGTCGCTGCCAGGCAAATGAGCGTTTTTCTAACTGCTGTTACGCGGTGGCGCGGGCCTCCTGGCCCGTGCCGGTTACTCGCGGGCCTCTGGCCCGCACCCCAGGCCGAAATCGTGAACCCGTTCAACGCGAGTCGTTCAACGATTGGGGGCCAGAGGCCCCCCAAGTAGGCGGCACGGGCCAAGAGGCCCGCGCCAAAATGCCCCTGCGTAACAGCCCTTCCTAAATTTGTCGCAAAACCACCAAGCCCACCGGTCGGAGTACCTTTGGGCATTACCCTACCCTTGTGCTCATGTCTTTTCTCGCCGCCATTTTCTGGGACGTTTCGCCCATCATTGCTCACCTCGGGCCGCTCACGCTGCGCTGGTACGGGCTGCTGTTTATGTCGGGCTTCGTGGTCGGCACCTTCGTCCTCACGCACATCTACCGCAGCGAAAAAGTGTCGCCCCGCTGGGTCGATACCATCACCGTTTATATGCTCGTGGGCACCATTGTGGGGGCGCGGCTGGGCCACTGCTTGCTCTACGACCCGGTGCATTACCTCAGCAACCCGCTTGAGATTCTGAAAGTCTGGGAAGGCGGCCTGGCCTCGCACGGCGCTACGGCTGGCATCTTGCTGGCCTGCTGGCTGTTTGCCCGCAATAACAAGTTCGATTATTTGTGGGTGCTCGATAGGATTGTGATTGTCGTCGGCATTGGCGGGGCGCTCATTCGGATGGGCAACTTAATGAATTCCGAGATTGTGGGCAAGCCCACTGATGCGCCCTGGGCCTTCGTTTTCCCCCGCGACACCGAGCACCTGCTGCCCGCCGCCGCGCCCCTGCAAGCCGGGGCCGTGCCCGTGGCCGCCGAAGCCGTGACCTACGCCGACGGTAGCCACGGCTACCGCCTGCTGCCCGCCGGCAGCGCCGTACCGCCCAACGCCCCGGTAGCCGTGCCCCGCCACCCCACGCAACTCTACGAAGCCATCTTCTGCGTACTGCTGGTGAGCCTGTTGTACGGCCTCTGGAACCGCACCAAAGACCGCACCCCACGGGGCTTACTTTTTGGAATGTTTGTGGTGCTGCTGTTTTCGCAACGCTTTTTGGGCGAGTTTCTCAAGGAAAACCAGGGCGACTGGGACCAGAAGATGATGGCCCTCACCGGCCTCAACCTGGGCCAGCTCCTGAGCCTGCCGCTGATAGCAGCGGGCGTAATTGTGCTGCTGCGGGCCGGTAAAAACCCGGCCAACCCCCACGGCTACGCCCCCCGCGACCTTGACGCGCCGGTGCCCGGTGTAGCGGCTTAAAAAAGCGCGTCGCCGCCATCGGCTTTCCTGCGCCTACGGCAACGTGTATTCGTACAAATCTCCCTTTTCGGTGCTGATGAGCAGCGTCTTATCGTCCTTAAAAACCGCGCCTTCGGTCTGGCCCGCGCCGGGCAGGCCGATTTGCCGGGGCGTGGCCTTTAGGATTTCGGCCCAGGAATTTCCATCCAGCACAAACAGTTCGCTGCGGCCCAGCAGCACCAGGCGGCGGCCGTTGGGGGCAAGGGCGGCATCGGTCACTTCGCCGGGCAGGGCAATTTTGGCCACGGCCTGCGCCACGTAGGTGCCGGGCTGGTCGGGCACCGAATAGACTTTGCTGGTGGCCTGCTGGCCCCGGTCTTTGGTGAAGAGCCATACCTTGCCGTCGTGCCAGAGGCTGGCTTCGCAGTCGAAATTACGCTGTTTTTTCTTGGGCGGAAAGTCGGTTTGGTCGGGGTAGGTGAAGTTGATGTCCTGCACCCGGCCGGGCGCGTCGGGGCGCACTTTGTGGACGACGAGCTGGCGGCGCAGGCTCTCGTTGTTGCCGCAATCGCCGATGTAATAGTTGCCCTGCGGGTCGCGGGAGAGGCTTTCCCAGTCGGTGTTGGTGGTGGCCACATCGATTTGCCCGCCGATGGCCTGGCCGGTGCCGCTGATTTTGTAGAGCCACGGCCCGTTGCCGTCGTCGCCGAAACTGTAGTAAGTATCGGGCGCGTCGGCTGGGGCCAGGCCGGAGCTTTCGGGCACCACGCCCTTGAGTGAGCCTACTTTGTTCAGGCCGGGCACGGCGGCGGCGGCGGCTTTGTCTCGTTGGCGACTACCGGCTTGGGCGGTTTTTTCGGCTTCGTCGGGTTGGGCCTGGGTGCAGGCGGCGGTGAGGCACAGGGCCAGCAGGAGCGGGAGTTTTTGCATGGTAAAGGGTGTACGGAAAGAACGAGACATGGGACGGTGAGAGGTGAGAGGGTGAGAGGTTAGACATGGGACGGTGAGAGGTGATACGTACCGAACCTCTCACCTCTCACCGTCTCACCTCTCACCTCTCACCTCTCACCGTCTCACCTCTCACCATCACGGCACCGGGTCGTAGCCGTGGCCGCCCCAGGGGTGGCAGCGGGCAATGCGCCGCGCCGCCAGCCAGCCGCCGCGCCACGGCCCGTGCCGCGCAATGGCCTCGGCCGCGTAGGCCGAACAAGTGGGCGCGAAGCGACAACTCGGTGCGGTGAGCGGCGAAATAAAACGGCGGTAAAACCAGATGAGGGCGAGGAAGATGGATTTCATGGAAGTAGCGCAGGTTTTCAACCCGCGCGTCGGGGCACTCCGGCACGGGCGGCCACAAAGTGGCGCGGGTTTTCAATCCGTGCTGTGCTTTGGCGGCTTCTTTGCGGGCAAACGAACGGCAAAGGTCGCGCCCCGTTGCCCCCAGGCGCGGGTTGAAAACCCGCGCTACGCCGGCTCGCGTAACTTTGGCGCAACGTCCGGCCCGCCGCTGCGTCCTTGCCCAATTCTCACCTTTTCCCCAACGCATTTTATGCTGAAAAAAATTAGCCTCCTGCTGGCCTTGCTGCTGCCCGCCGCCGCCCGCGCCGACGAAGGTATGTGGCTGCCGATGTTCGTCAAGCGCCTCAACCACGCCGATATGCAGAAAAAGGGCCTCAAGCTCACGGCCGAAGAAATTTACGACGTGAACCACGCCAGCCTCAAGGATGCCGTGGGGCAGCTTGGGGGCTTCTGCACCGCCGAATTTGTGAGCAGCCAGGGCTTGCTGCTCACCAACCACCACTGCGGCTACGGGGCCATCCAGAGCCACTCGACCCCGCAGGACGACCTGCTGAAAAACGGCTTTTACGCCCCCACGCCCGCCCAGGAACTCAAAAATGAAGACCTGTTTCTGGACGTGCTCGTGCGGATGGAAGACATGACGGCCAAGGTGATGGACGGCGTGATGCCCGGCATGGCCGAGGCCGACCGGACCGCGCTGGTAGCCAAGCACCAGAAGGAACTGACCGACGCGGCCAAGGAAAACGGCAAGTACGTGGCCTACGTGCGCGACTTTTTCGGCGGCAACGAGTTTTACCTGTTTGTGTATCAGCGCTACGGCGACGTGCGCCTGGTGGGCGCGCCGCCCGAGAGCATCGGCAAGTTTGGCGGCGACACCGACAACTGGATGTGGCCCCGCCACACCGGCGACTTCTCGATGTTTCGCGTCTATGCCGACAAAAACAACGAGCCGACCAAAGGCTACGACGCGGCCAACGTGCCCTTCCGGCCCAAAAAATTCCTGCCCGTGAGCCTGAACGGCGTGAACGAAGGCGACTTTGCCATGATTTTCGGTTTCCCCGGCCGCACCCAGCGGTTTTTGCCCGCCGCCGGCCTGCAGCTCATGCTCGACCAGAGCCACCCGGCCCGCATCAAGCTGCGCGACACCCGCCTCAAAATCTGGAAGGAAAGCATGGACCAGAACGCGGGCCTCCGCATCAAGTACGCCAGCAAGTACGCCAGCATCGCCAACTACTGGAAGTATTTCATCGGCCAGAGCGAGGGCATGAAGCGCCTCAAAACCATCGAAACCAAGCAGGCCGAAGAAGCCCGCTTGGCCAAGTGGATTGCCGCCGACCCCAAGCGCCAGGCCGAATACGGCGAGGCCCTGCCCGCCATCCAAACCGCCTACGACGGCCTGCGCCAGTACAACCTGAGCAGCGTTTATTTGGCCGAAGCCGCGCTGGGCAACGAAATCACGGCCTTCGCCGTGCGGATGGTGCCGCTCTACAAGCTGCTCAAAGACCCCAAAGCGGACCCCGCCGCCGTCAAAAAAGCAGCCGACGACCTGCGCGGCCCGGCTGCGGCTTTCTTCAAGGATTACGACGCCAACACCGACAAAAAAGTGTACGGGGCACTGATGCAGCTCTACGCCCAAAACACGCCCAAAGACCAGCAAGCCGCAGTGTTTCGGACCGTGGACAGCCAGTACGGCGGCTCGTGGAGCAAGTACGCCGACTACGTGTTCTCGAAAACCTTCCTCGCCTCGCAAACCCAGACCGAGGCCTTCCTCAACGCCCCGACCGCCGCCGCGCTCGACGCCGACCCGGCCTTCGTTACGGCCAACGGCATCTACGGTGATTACCAGCAGAATATCCTGCCCAAACAAACCGCCTTCCAGGCCAGCCTGGGCCGCGCCAACCGCCTCTACGTGGCCGGCATCCGGGGCCTGAACGCCACCAAAGTCTATTCGCCCGATGCTAATTCCACCATCCGCCTCAGCTACGGCGCGGTGAAAGCCTACGCCGGCCGCGATGCCGTGCAGTACGACTACCTGACCACCGCCCAGGGCATTCTCGAAAAGGAAGATGCCAGCGTGGCCGAGTTCAACGTGCCCGCCAAAGAGCTGGCCCTCATCAAAGCCAAAGATTTCGGCCGCTACGTCGATAAGCGCACCGGGCAGCTACCGGTGGCCTTCCTCACCACCAACGACATCACGGGCGGCAACTCCGGCTCGCCGGTCATCAACGGGCGGGGCGAGCTGCTGGGCCTGGCCTTCGACGGCAACTGGGAAGCCATGACCGGCGACCTGGTGTACGACGCGGGCCTGAAACGCACGATTTGCGTGGACATCCGCTACGTGCTCTGGTGCATCGACAAGCTGGGCGGTGCCCCGCAACTGGTGGCCGAAATGCAGGTCGTGAGCAACGGCCCCAACCCCGGCGTGGGCGCGGGCAGCAAAGCCACCTCCTCGGCCGAAACCCTGAACCCAGGGGATAAAATGAAGCTGCGCACGGAGCAGGGCGGCAAGGTAAAGATGAAAAAGAAGGCGTAGGCTTTTTGCGGTTTTTTTGCGTGGAGAAATGCCCTGGCGCGTAAGTGTCGGGGCATTTTTTTGTGGTATGTACAATCGCAAAAATCAGTACTATAGTCTATTGTCTGAAAGCCTGATAAACCCCATCTTTGAGGTAGTGAACAACGACAAAGAAAAATTGGAAACCGCATTGGCCGTGGTATTGCGGCGGCATCGTTCCGCGCAACATATTTCCCAAGAAGAATTGGCATATCGTGCTGGTCTTCACCCGACTTACATAAGTCAGCTAGAGCGCGGATTAAAAAATATTACGTTAAAAACATTGCTTAAAATTACTCATGCTTTGAAATTGGGTATTGTCGAAATCGTCGCTGAAATAGAAACTGAACGCAATGATATACTCACTAACTGAGCTACAAAAAAAGACCTTGGTTCGGGCCGTTAATGCGGTGATGAGCATCCCGGTTATTGACAGCTTGGAAGATTTTATTTGGGAAGGCGTTTTCTGTTACATTAAGGGTCTGAAATTGGTCGACCCACTACGCACAATCAGGAGCAAAGCACTGTTCGATGTGGTCGGCAAATTCAGCGATGCACAAAAAACACGGATTGGATGGTCAGCTAAAAATGTTGGTACAAACTTGGCTGCTAGTGAATTGAAAGTTCAATTGGTGATTCAGCGGGCGAATATCATTGGCAAGCGCAAAGAACTGGGTTTTCCTCATCTCACGCTTGAGTCTACGCCAGCGGAGTTGGGCTTGGCTGTTATGAAGCACTGGCAAAATAAAGTCGTTGCTGACATGGAAACGCAAGGTGTCACCGATGCGAGAATTTGCGTTTTGATGAAGGGTAAAAAGCACACGCAATACGCTTACTTTGAAGAGAAATTACGACTCTACTCACCGGAAGAAATAACATGGGCCTGGGCAACGAGTGACAGAAAGGGTTTGCAAGGAACCCATGCGGAAACGGGTCGGCAAGTGTACACTTGGTACAAAAGCGGGGGACAGCTCTTTGAAACTTTCTATCCAGATGCAAACACTTTTTTGTTTGAAGTCAGCTTAAAACGTATGCCGTTTGAGGAGGTGATTCGGCGGCTTCAAGTTTGATTTCACGCAAGCACTTTTTGATAGCGGGAGCTAAGGCGTACATTAACAACGCCGGTACGGCATTTCCAATCTGGTGTGCTTTTTCAATGAAGGTGCCCAAGAAATGAAAGTCATCAGTAAAGCTCTGGAAGCGGGCGGCTTCCCGCGTTGTCAGCAGCCGGGCTTCGCGTGGGTGGCAATAGCGCCCTGAGCCAGGATGAAATACCCAACGGGTAATGGTAGGGGCGACACCGGTGAAATCGAGCCGACCATAAGCGCCACTGTATCCGCCCTTGGGGCGCAAGTGGTCGGGCAGGTCTTTGATGCCCTGGCCTGCTTTCAGGGCCGTCACTCGTTGCATTTGCGTGTCTTTTAATTCGCGGGTTTTATGATTTGCCAACACAGGGCTGTCGCGGCGCATAAAGGTTTGAAAAGCATTGGTCGTAGGTGTGTCGTAAGCCATCTGTTCCGCGCCTTCGCCGTTTTGTAAGACGGGCAAATCAGAAATGGCATTCCAAGCTGACACATAGGGTTCGGCATCCTCAAAAAGCGTTTTCACGGAAACCTCGCTGTGGGTAGGGGCTGGGAAGACAGGGGGAATGCCCGTGCGCGAGGCCAGGAAAATACAGCGTCGTCGCCGTTGCGGCACACCGTACTCGGGCGCAAACATTACCTTCACGGCCACTTGATAGCCCATTTGCTCTAACCGAGCCACGATTTCGGTGCGGACTACGCCGTCGTAGGCATTGTAGAGTTCGGCCACGTTTTCCATCACTACCACCTTGGGAAAAAAGGCTTCCACGTAGTGCAAGTACTCGTTGAAGAGTTGGTTGCGCTCATCACCCAAAAAGCGGTTGGCAGCCACCACATTTTTGGAAAACCCTTGGCAAGGAGGGCCACCGATGATGACATCCAAGTCGCCACGCTTCATGTGGAGTTGGTCCATCACAATGTCGGGCGAAATTTTGCGAATGTCACCGTTGAAAATTAAGCTGTTGGGGTGGTTGTGCTTGAAGGTTTTTAGAGCAATACTCCAGGCATCAATCGCGCCTACTACGTTGAAGCCCGCTTTGTGCAGTCCCCAAGACATTCCGCCGCATCCTGAAAAAAGGTCTAGTACTGTCATCATTCGATTTTTTTTACAATACTATGGTATTTGTTTCGGATTTCCAAATCCGGAAGAAATAAGTGAAAATTAAGGTTCCGCGATTGTGGCCTAAACACTCTTTTTTGTCTAGGGCGAAGTTACTGCCAATAGCCTGCTGCTGCTGTGCCATGCCATTACAACAACTAAGTAACCGGGCTTATTTAATCGTACCTTTTTCGCACCGTCATGCTGAGCTTGTCGAAGCATCTTCACCGCGTAACTACCTGTTCGCGTGAGGTAAAGATGCTTCGAAAAGTTCAGCATGACGAGTACGCATTGTGCAAATAATTCGGCTCAGGTACTTACAACGCTTAATTTGACAAGCGCCAGGCAGTTGGTTAATATGCGCCTGGGCGTCGCAAGTTTTGTGTTGGGCGTTGCTGCGTTGCAATTTCCAAGCGCGACACCAGCCAATGCCTTTCTGCGAAACATCGTTTACCGCGACGAAAACGACGTGATTGTGGGGCTTCGGAGCCAGAAAGGGGGCTTGGTCAGTACCCCGGTAGCCTCCCAGTCGCACATTGCCTCGGCCGCCAACCCGGCGGTGCAAACACTCATCCAAGCCCGGCTGCGCGAGAACCCCCGCAACAGCCCCAACTTCTCCACCAGCGGTTTTACACCAGATACCATCAGTAGTTACTTCAACCGCCAGGCCAACGGACCGCAGGAGTCGGTGGCCCGGCCGGAGGCAGAAACCACTGGCGGCGAACCCGCCGGCCCTTCGGCGCTACAAGCCCGAACACCGGTAAATATGCGCATTACAGCGCCGGCCGCCAACACGGTTTTTCCCGACGCGGACAGTATTCGGGTGACCGTGACTGCCGACGCGCAAGTAACCGACATTATTCTGGTGTGTGGCAGCGCTGGCGGCACCGATATGGGCACCCGCTTGCTGAGTGCGGCCGGTGGCTCGGCTTACGTAGCCGTGCCACGCGGGGTGTTGGGGCGGCTGCAATTAGCGGCGCTGGCTTTCGTCGGCAACCAACTGGTGCGAATAGATACCTTGAGTGTTCAAAGCGCTACAACAGCCGCCCTGCAACGAGTGCGCCTGGAGCCAGGGGCACTCTTCGTGCCGCAAGGCGACAGCACCTCCCTGCAAGTAACGGCCACTTACGCAAACGGTCGCACGTACAACGTGGTGGGGCAACGCGGGGCGACTTTTACCTTGCAGCAAAACCGGGCCAGCATCACCCGCACCCGCCAGCTATTGGGCCTGACGGCAGGAACCGATTCGCTCCGGGTGAGCTACGGGGGGCGCAGCCACACCGTGCCGGTAACGATAACCGCTGCGGTGGCACCAGTTGTTGCCCCCATCACTACCTGGACCGGGGCCGCCAGCACCGACTGGTTTGCCAGCGGCAACTGGAGCGCGGGGGTGCCGACGGCAGAGTATGATGTCGTGGTGCCCGGTGGCCGGCCCCGCTACCCCGCACTGCCAGCCACGGCCGGCACCACGGCATTGGCGACAGCCAACGGCCTGACGTTGCAGGCCGGCAGCAGCCTGGGCTTGCAGGGCAGCCCGCTGTACCTCTACGGCAACCTCACCACCACCGGCGGCACCCTGACGCCTGGTGCCGGCACAGTGGAACTGCTGGGCGAACGGCCGCAAACCCTGGGCGGCACCGTGCCGCTGCGCTTCGCCCACCTCACCGTGGGCCCGGCCGGGGCCACCCTGGCCGGGGCCGTGGACGTGGCCGCCACCCTGCGCCTCGAAGGCAACCTGACCACCAACGGCCGGGCCCTTACCTTGCTCTCGGATGCCAGCGGCACCGCCCTGGTGGTGAACGAAGGCCCCGCCGTGGTGCGCGGCGACGTGACCGTGCAACGCTACCTGGCCCCCGGCGCTACGGGCACTGGCCCGGCCTACCGGCTGCTGGCCACCCCCGTGGGCACCGCTACCGTGGCCCGCCTGGGCACCGCCGCAGCTCCGCCCGTAGTGAACCCGGCTTACAATACCGCTGCCAACCCGGCGGCCACGCTGCCCTTCCCCACGGCCTTCGCCTACAACGAGCTGCGCCTGAGCGGCACCCCGCCCGCCGCCACGGCGGCCTTCGACCGGGGCTGGGAATCGCCGGCCGCGCTGACCACGGCCCTGGTGCCGGGCCGGGGCTACCGGGTGCAGGGCACGCCGGCCACGCTGGCCTTCACTGGCCCGCTGCACAGCGGCCCGCTTGAGCTTAACCTCACGCGGGGCACGTCGGCAAACGCCGGCTGGCACCTGCTGGGCAACCCCTACGCCGCGCCCCTGAACTGGAACGAAGTGGTGCTGCCCATTGGCTTCGACCAGGCCCTGTACAGCTACGCGGCCAGCAGCGCCACCG
Organism: Hymenobacter sp.; assembly: GCA_025362615.1. Lineage (GTDB taxonomy): Bacteria > Bacteroidota > Bacteroidia > Cytophagales > Hymenobacteraceae > Hymenobacter. The sequence continues at coordinate 12,994 of JANYFQ010000645.1, forward strand.
CCGGCGGCTACGGCAGCTTCGTGAACGGCATCGGCCGGCCCGGCTCGCACATCGTGGGCAGCGGGCAAGGCTTTCTGGTGCGGGTAAGCCCCGGCACCGCCGCCGCCCGCTTTGCCTTCAGCAACGATGCCCGCCTGACCAGCGCCGCCGTGCCGCCCCTGGCACCCGCTACCGATGCTCGCCCCGTGGTGCAACTCAGCCTGCAAGGTACTGGTAATGTCACGGATGCGCTTTTCGTGTACGCTCAAGCCGCCGCTACTGCCGGGCGCGACCCGCTCTACGATGCGGCCAAGTTGCCTAATTCGCATGGCCTGAATTTATCGGCCATCGCCACCACTGGCGAAGCCCTGGCCATCAGTGCGCTACCAGCCGTCGGTGCTGGCACCGTGGTGCCCCTCACCGTGGCCGTACCCGCCGCCGGTACCTGCACCCTGCGGGCCGAGCAGCTTTTGCGCCTGCCCGCCGGCCTCACGGCGCTGCTGACCGATGCCACTACCGGACAAAACCAGGACTTGCGCCTGCGTCCTGCCTACGCCTTTACCCTCACGCCGGCGCAGGCGGCCCAGCCGCTTACCGGGCGCTTCTCCTTGCGCTTCGGCCTGGCCACTGCCGTGCGTGCCTGGACCAGTACCGATGTGCAACTCTTCCCAAACCCCGCCCAAACCCAGGTAACGGTGACAATGCCCGCCGTGGCCGGCGCTGCGCAGGTGCAGGCCACGCTGTTCACGGTGCTGGGGCAGGCGGTGCGCGAACAAACGGCGGCGCTGCCCGCAGCCGGCGGACGCCTGCAATTGGCCACCACTGGCCTGCCGGCCGGCGTGTACTTGTTGCGTCTGCAAGCCGGCGCAGCCCAAACCACGCGGCGGTTGGTGGTGGAATAAGCGGGCGCCGGACGGCGGTGCGGGCGGGCGGGGTTGAGCCGCCCGCTCGCTTGTTGGCCGACCGTTTTTAGGCTGTCGTTCAGCGATTAGCGGGCGGGCGGCGGAAAAAG
>JANYFQ010000647.1 GCA_025362615.1 Hymenobacter sp.
ATGGGCAGCAGCACGCTGGTTTACGCCTCGGGCGGCGACGGCGGCGGGGGCTTCGGGGAGGGGACGCGCAGCGGCACCAACTACGTCCGCAACGACGCGGGCGAGTTGGTGAACCCCTTCCAGTGGTCGTACACCTACACCACGGGCACGGGCGGCACGAACGGCTACCTCGGCGACGGCGGGGGTTACTCGGGCAGGCTAGTCGGCAGGGTAGGCAGTTGGTTTGTCGACAACTCACTGGAAATCAAGGAAACTGTCAAAAACGCAGTTGCAGGGTGGGCGGGCTATAAGGAGTTGCAAGCCGCCAGGTTACTCGCTGTTGCTCCCGAGCCGACAGGTCTAACAAAAGTTGCAGCGGTGTATTTTGCTCTTGATGGGGGGGCTAGAATGGCCGGAGCGGCCGTAAGAACAGTAGGCGTTTGGACTGATTGGGAAAATAACACTGATTTGGCACGGGCTCCGACCAACTTACTTGGTGTGGTGGGCTACGTTGTGAACGGAGTAAGCGGGGGCAACTTCTACATGGGCAGCAGAACACAAGTTTTGTTTGAGATGCAGGGTGATTTGATAAACTCTCGTCGCGCAATAACAAATGGCATTAACACTTTTTCAGATGCTTGGCAGGTTGTAGCGCCAAGCTATGGTGCGTACAATAAAGCTATGCAAATCAGATGAGCAGCCATTTTTATTTGCAGCCCAAGAAAAAATGGTCAGGCAGCTACAAGATAAGAAATGTAGTTGTTCTAATTAATTTTCTACTGTTATTCTTAACAGTAAATTCTCTTTGGTTTGACTGGCTAAAGAAAATAGACGCTGTAGTTTTTAATTTATTTATTTCTTCTTTATTTCTCACAATTTTCTTATTTATTGTTCAATGGCTTTTGCCTAACAGGAAAAATCGCGTTCTTTTCAATTCAACAAACGGGAAAATTTGTTTAGCAACTGATGAAGAAGTTGTCGTACTTGAAAAAATATTGAAAGTTCAGTTGGTTTACACTGTAGAAAAAGCCACCCCATTTTACAGTGAGTTTTGGAATGGGTATTGTGTCGGCATTGCAAATGGCATTAGACACGAGTTTATTATGATAAATATTGATGGCAAGACAATCGCAGCAATGAAAAAAAATGGCGTATGTCTGGTTAATGAACCGAACTGGCTTGATAAGCCATCGGGCATTTTCATAGCCGACATCTGCGAAAAGTGGTGGATAATATTTCAGTAAAATCTACTTTTTTTTAGAAAGTGAATTGACTTGCAAATTGCTAACCAAGCCACGGCCTACCAACATTACTGAACCTAGACCGCTTGCTGGTTGCGTGTGAACCTGCTAGCAGATGCCCACTCCACAACCCGCGCTAACCACCTAATTTTACTCCTCCCATTCACCCCCCACATCCCATGAAAACCCATTACCTCCTGGCCTTACTCCTCCACCCGCTGCTGGCCCCGGCCCAGGCGGGGCCGCCCGTGAATATGCGGGCGGGGCAGGTGGTGCAACTGGGCGCGGCCGACGTGCCGGTGGACGTGGCCGTCGTGAACCGGAGTTGGTACCAGCGCAGCCCCGGCTTTGCCGTCATCGCGCAAGGCTCGAACCAGCTTCACCTCTATAACAACAACAACTTCAGCCCTACGCTCCCGCCGCGATTCGTCCTCAACAGCAGCTACCCGGTGGCCCCGCCGCAGAGCTTGTTGCCGCTGCTGCTGCCTCGTACCGGGCCGGTGGGCAGCGCCGCCAACATCGAGAACCTGCTGGTGCTCGGCACCAACGGGGCCCTGACGCGCTGGTCGTACACCCAACTGGCTGTGCCGCCGGCCAACCCGCCGCAGGTGTACACGCCGGCGGGGGCCCCGCTGCCGCTACGGAACGGGCTGCCCTGCGCCCCCACCGACCGGCTGGTGGCCGGCCGTTACGCGCCCAACAGCCTGGGCAACGATTTGGTGTACTGGTCCGACGGGCCGCAGCCGGGCTTTGCCCAGGCCCGCCACCTGGGCGCCGGGGCCTACCAGGCGCAGCCCATCACCACGGCCAACGGGCCCACGCCGGGGCGCGGGCCGGTGGCCGTGACGGCGAGCCTGAATTTTTTCAACGGGTTCACGAACGATTCGGAGGCCCTGTTTCTGCCGCAGCCCGCCGATACGGCGGTTCAGGTGCTCGTCTTTCAGAACCAACAGCGGGGCGGGGCGCGTACCTGGTGGGATTTTAGGTACGGGCGCAGCCTGGGGCCCCTCGGCGGGCCGTGCCTGGGCATGGCCGTGGGCCAGGTGGACGGGCCGGGGACCGTGCTGGGGGCGCTGGACTGCGTGTTTCTAAACAGTGGGGCCATCGTCCTTCGTTACGGTCGGGGCACCGGCACCGACAACGACATCTACACGTTGCATCCCACCGTGCCCGCCGAAACCTACCCCGTACTGTTCGTGCCACGGGAGGTGCGCCTGGCCGACCTCACTGGCGACCGGCGCCCCGAAATGCTGGTGCTGGGCGACAACGGGACGCTCAACATCTTCGAGAACATCACGCTCGTGCCGGGCAGCACCACGGCCTTCGACCCCATCCCCTACGTATTCGCCACCGGCCCCAACCCCGTCATCCTGCGTCTGGGCGACCTCGATGCCGAC
>JANYFQ010000663.1 GCA_025362615.1 Hymenobacter sp.
GCCGGGCAGGCTGGCCCCGCGCAGTTGGTAGGGCTGGCGCTGGTCGGCGCAGAGCACGGTATCCGGCCCGGCCCGCACGATGAGCTGCGGGGCCACCTGCACCTGCTGCGTCGCCACGGCGCTGCCCCGCAACGAGTCGCAGAGCGTGTAGGTGATGGTGTGGGTGCCCGCCCCCGCCACCTGCGGGCTGAACAAGCCGCTGGCCGACACGCCGGGGCCACTAAAAACGCCGCCCGGCACGGTGGCCGTCACCTGCGTGGGGGCCGCCGTGGCGCACGAGGTGGGCGGCGCGGCAATGGCCGCCACCACGTCGGGCGGCACGGTGTAGCGCACCGCCACGGTGGCCAGGCAGGAGCCGGCCACGGCCACGGTGTAGCGCAGCGCGTACTGGCCCGGCCCCACGCTGTTGGGGTCGAAGCGGAAGCCGGCGGCGGGGGTGCCGCTTACGCCGGGGCCGCTCCAGGTGCCGCCGGCGGGGGTGCCGCCCAGCGGCACGGGGCCGCCCCTGGCGCACACCGCCCGCTGTGCCCCGGCGCTGGCCTGCTGCCGCCCGAAGTCCATCTTGAAGGCCGCGTTGTTGCAGTTGGTGCTTTGGGTGGTGGCCGCGTAGGTATTGGCCCCCGGCGGCACCGGAAAGCCGGCGCCCTGCCCGCCGCAGCCGCACACGGCCTGGTACACCACGCCGCGCTTATCAAAGCGCGAGGTGCCGCCATCGACGTGCTCGCCGCGCCCGCCCTGCTCGCCCAGAAACGTGGCGTATTCGAGCTGCGCCATGCCGGGCGTGAACTCGGCCAGGTAAAAGTCGGAGCCGTCGGTGCTGGCCTGCACCGGGCCGCCCGCCGGGGGCAAGCCCGTCGTGCTACCGCCCAAAAACAGCGGCCCCAGGCGGGTGTTGCCGTCCATCAGCACCGTTTGATTGACGGTCCCGCCCCAGCCGCAGAGGTACACCCGCTCGCATTCGTCAACCAGAAAAGCGGTGGGCACCAGGCTCAGGCCCTGCGCCCGGCCCACGGTGGTGGCGTAGCGCGGGGCGCTCAGGTCGGGGTCGAATTTCATCACCAGCTCGCCGCCGCCCACCACGCGGTAGCAGCCGGGGCTGAGGGCGGGGCGGCCCTGCGTCTGGCCCAGCACGTAGGGTTCGCCGTCGTTATCGACCTGCACAAAATACGCCTGGTCGTAGGCCGACGTGCCCACGTAAGTAGCTTTTTCGACCACGGTGCCGCTGGCATCAAGGCGGGCCAGCCAACCATCGACCCCGCCGCCGAAGCGCGGCTGCCAGGCCCCCGGCACGGTGCCAAAATTGGCGCTGGTGGTACCGCCGGCCACAAAAATGCGCCCCTGCCGGTCGCGCTGAATCGAGTAGGCGGCATCGGCCCCGCTGCCGCCCAGCACAGTGGTGCTCACGCGGTTGAGGGCGGGTGGTAGTACGCACACCAGCGCATCGGTGGGGCCGCCCCGGTAGCTGCCCGCGCCGCCGCTGGCCCGGCCCGGAAAGTCGGGGCTGCTGGTGTTGGTGGCCACGTACACGGTGCCGCTGGCATCGAGCAGCACGTCGCCCCGGAAGCAGTCGCCGTAGTTGCGCACGAGCTGGTTGGGCAGGCCCTGAAAGCCGTTGTCGAAGGTGGGTTGTACGCCGTCGTTGCCGCTGCCGCCCAGGTAGGTGCTGGCCCGCAGGCCGCCCCCGTTGGCGCTGAGGCGCGTTATCACCAAATCGCAGCCGGCGGCGAAGGTGTAAATGGAGCCGTCGCGCAGCGGGTCGAGCGCGGTGCCGCCGCCGAAGTTGCGGCCCAGTGCCCCGGCCGTAGTAGGGTAATTGCCTGACGATGTGCTGCCCAGCACCACCAGCTCGTTTTGGTCGTTCACCACCAGCGAGTGCGGAAATTCGGCACCGTTGCCGCCCAGGTAGGTGGCCCACACCCGCGCCGCCGGGCCGCTCACGGCGGGGTTGTACTTGATGAGGGCCATGTCGAGCACCGAGCTGAACTGGGTGCTGAAGGCCCCGCCCGTGGCCGGGTACGCGCCGCCGTCATTGTTCATCACGATGCCGCCCGAGTAGAGGTTGCCCGCCGCGTCGTAAGTCGCCGTGAAGCCCCAGTTGTCGGCCGTGGAGCCGGTGGAGCTGGAGAAAATAACCGTGGGGTCGATGGTGAGGGCGCGGCGGCGGTTGTAGCGCCCCAGGGCGAAGCGCACGGTGGTGCCCGTGAGCACGAAGCGGCAGGCCACGGGCTGGCGCTGGCCGTTGGGGCCGGTTTGCCAGGCCAGCGGGGCCAGCTCGCGCACCGTGCCCACGCTGGTGCCGACGACGAGGTTGCCCGCCGCGTCGAGGCGCAGGCTGTCGGCCCCGGTGTAGCGCAGCACGGCGCGGGCGGGGTCGGCACCGGGGGCCAGCAGCAGGTCGTATTCGAGGCGCTGGGCGGCGTTTTCGTGCAGCACAACGTCAATGCCGGGCCAGGCGGCCGGGTAGGTGGCCTGCCGGAAGCTGCCCACGCCCGCCGCCCACCGCGCCGGGTCGGCCCCGACGAGGTAGTTGCGGACTTCGGCCGTGGGCTGGCCGGGCACGGGCTGCAAATCGGCCCGCGCTCCCACAAATGCCACATGATAAGCGTGTTGCCGAAACGCCAGCGCCGCCCCAGTGGCCGGGGCCAGCACGGGGGCTGCTACTGCCGAACCAGCCGCTTTAGCCGCCGCCCCGGCCGGGTCGCCGTGCGGGTGGGCGTAGCGGGCCACGGCTTCGGCATCGGCCAGCACGTAGGTCAGGCCCTGGTTTTCGAGCACCAGCTTGCCCGCGCCGGGCAGCGGGGCCACCAGCCGGGCGGCGGCGGCCCACTGCCCTTTGTTCTGAATAAATTCGAGCGTAGCGGGGGGCGCAACGGGCGGTGGGGTAGGGGCGGCCTGGGCAGCTCCGGCCATGAACAAAGCCGCCACGGGCAGGCAGTAGCGCCAGGTTTTGGCAAGAATATGACGCATAGAATTTGAAAATCAAAACTTAATGTTTTTCGCGCAAAGCACGCGGAGTTCGCAAAGCGCCCGACGGGCCGTTTGAACTTTGCGAACTCCGCGCGCTTTGCGCGAACCAAAATATCGGCCCGCAACGCCCGACCCGCAAATTTCGTGCGCTGCCGCTGCCCTGGCATCGCTCGTACCTTTGCCGGCGCTATGCCCAAGCCCGTGCGCCGCTCGTTTGCCCTCAAAACAACCGCGTTGGCGGCCGTGGCCTTGCTGCTGGGCGTGGCCTGGGTGCAGGTGTCGCCGGCTGCGTTCTGGCCGGCGGTTTTTGGGGCGCTCACGGTGCCCGCCGCGCTGCTTTTCGTGGGCCTGCTGCTGCTCTACTGGCTGCGGCGCAACTGGCGCGGCGCGGCGCTGCTGGGGCTGCTGCTGGGGTTGCTCTGGCCGCAGGTGCAGCGCGGGCTGGCCATCCATCCTTCATTTCTTAATGAGAAGTTAAGAGTGAAGAATGAAGAGTTGGGGACGGCCGCCGAGCCTGCTGCTGTTGGCAACGGGGCAAATACGCCCGTTGCAATTCCTCATTCCTCATTCTTCATTCCTCATTCAAAAAAGGACTTGTCGCTGCTCTCCGCTAACGTCCGCATTTTCAACGTGTACGCCCAATTACGCGACCCCGATTACGCCTCCTCCAAAGCCTTCATTCACTGGCTGGCCAGCAGCCCGGCCGACGTCATCTGCCTGCAAGAATACTACCACGAGCCGCAGGGTAGCCGCGAGCACGGCCGCGTATTCCAAGCCACCCAGCGCATCGGGCCGGAGGCCGGGCGGCAGGCGTTCGTTTCCAAAACCCTCACCAATGCCATCGGGGCCGAGTTTGGGCTGGCCATTTTTTCGCGCTACCCCATCGTGCGGCGCGGGGTTATTTCCTTCGGCAAGCTGACGCAAAACCACGCCATGTGGGCCGACCTGGCCCGCCCGGCTCCTAGCCACGATACCATCCGCGTCTTCAACCTGCACCTGCAAAGCATGAGCCTGGACGAGGCCGCCATCGTGGCCGCCGCCACCACCGAGGCCGGCCTGCGCCAAAAAGCCGCCGGCCTGCTGCGCCGCTTCCGCAACGGGGCCGTGGCCCGCGCCCACCAGGCCGATACCCTCGTGGCCCGCCTCGCCCGCTCGCCCTACCCCGTGCTGCTCGCCGGCGACCTCAACGACCTGCCCTACTCTTACCCCTACGACCAACTGGCCGACCACCTCCAAAACGCCTGGGCTACCGTTGGCAACGGCTTCGGGGCCACCTACCACGGCAAGCTCCCCGGCCTGCGCATCGACCATCAGTTTGCCTCCCCGCAGTGGCAAATCCGGGGCTGCCGCGTCCACCGCGAAATCCCCTGGTCCGACCATTTTCCGGTGGAAGGGCTGTACTCAATGAGTGAGTGAGCGAATGAGTGCATGAGTGAATTGATAGTGCGGTGACGCGAGATGACGCATTACCAATTCACTCATCCACTCATTCGCTCACTCACTCATTGCCCTCCCCCCGCACAAACGTCTCTAACTGCCGGCTGTGCGCTCGCTCCTGGGCCAGGGCGGCCTGGGCAACAAGCAGGCGGCGGCGCAGGGCCGCCACCAAATCCAGGGCTTCGGCCGACAGGCCCAGCTCGTGGTGCAGGCGGGCCAGGGGCGGCAGCTCGTCGGGGTCGGCCACTTGCACGGCTTCGGGCGCGGTGGCCGGCTCAAACAAGCCCGCCTCCAGCCAGGTGCGGATGTCGTGGTCGGTGAGGCCGTAGCGGGCGGTTACTTCGCGATAGGAGAGGATGAGCATGATGTTTTTTTATAATAAGTGGGCAAGTTTCAATGAGTGACTGAGCGAATGAGTGGATGAGTGAATTATTAGTGCGGTAACGCGAGATGACTCACTGCCCACTAACAATTCACTCATCCACTCATTCGCTCAGTCACTCATTGAAACCCGCCCGCAACGCGGCCAACTGTTCAATCAACGCTTTTTCCTCCGCCGTCAGCCCCTGCGGCAGCGCCACCGAGAGCCGCAGGTACAAGTCCCCAAACTCACCGGCTTGGTCGTACACCGGGAATCCTTTGCCGCGCAGCCGCAGGCGGGTGCCGTTGGCCGTTTCGGGCTGAATGGTGATTTTGACGGGGCCGCCGAGCGTATTTACGGTGTGCGGCCCGCCGAGCAGGGCCGTGTAGAGCGGTACGGGCACGTCCTGGGTCAGGTCGGGGCCGGTGCGGGCGTAGCGCGGGTCGGGCGCGAGGCGGAAGGTGATGAGTAGCACGCCCGCCGGCCCGCCGTTGCGGCCGGGGCCGCCCTGCTCGCGCAGCCGGATGGTTTGCCCATCGGCCACGCCGGGCTTGATGCTGAGGCGCAGGCTCTTGCCATTGACGGTGATGGTGCGCGGGCCGCCTTCGTAGGCTTCGGCCAGCGTCAGGGCCAACTCGGCGCTGTAGTCCTGGCCCGCGCCGGGGCGGGTGCTGCGTCCGCCGCCCGCCCCACCTGCTCCGCCGAAAATGGAGCCAAAAAAATCCGAAAAGTCCTCGCCCTCGCCCCCAAAGCCGCCTGCCTGGCCCGACTGAGCGTACTGGCTCCAATCGAAGCCGCCGCCGTTGTTGCCGCCGCCGTTGCCGGGGCGCGGGGTGCCGCCGCGCCCGTTGCCGGCCTGCTCGTAGCGGTGCCAGTCGGCCCCGAGCTGGTCGTATTTCTTGCGTTTCTCGGGGTCGCTCAGCACTTCGTGGGCCTCGTTGGCCTCCTTGAACTTCTGTTCGGCCGCCGGGTTGTCGGGGTTGACATCGGGGTGGTGAGCGCGGGCCATTTTCCGGTACGCCTTCTTGATTTGCTCGGGCGTGGCGGTTTTCTCCAGGCCCAGCGTTTTGTAGTAGTCGTGGTATTGCATAGGGTGCAAGGGTGTACGTAAGCGTCCCAAAAAAGGAAGTAACTGCTGTTACGCGGGCGATTTGAGTGTCTTGCGTTTCAGGTTGTTGCTCGTTGCTTGTTTCTGGTTTCTGGCTGCCTTTGAACCTCAAAAACCGCCCAAAAACCACCAACGAGCAATAAGAAACCAAAAACAGCCCGCGTAACATCAGGAAATAAGTTACTGCGCCCTGTGCTGCACATTGGCGGCCTCCGCTCGTCGGGCAGTACGGGGCGTGTAACGAGTTTGGCCCCGGTTTTGACATTACCGCCGCGTTGCCCTTCGCAAAAGTGCTTAATTTTGGGCGGCTAAGCCACCCTGCAAGCTTTTCCTGTTCCCCCCCACCCACTCTTCAAACAACCATGACTCTCCTATTTCGTTGCCTGCTTCTCGCGGCGTTGGGCGGCAGCTTTGCTGCCCAGGCGCAAACCAAATTGCCGCCCCGTGGCCGGGTGCAGCCCAAGTTCCGCATGGGGGCCGGCAACGCCGGCACCGCCGTTAAAGACGGCCTTACCATGAAAGCGGGCCGCATTGTACTCACCGAGTTGGGCATCACCAACCCGCTCACGGCCGATAAAAAGCTGGTCAATGGCACCACCATCACCACCACGGGCCTCGTTACCTCGTCCACCGGTGTCACCACGCAAATGCTCGAAGGCGACATGGTGTCGCTCACGGGCCGCGTTACTTCGCGCACCAGCATTGTGGAGGCTGATAGTTTGCTGAAAATCAAACAATTTGATTTAAAATACCCCGGCAAGCGCAAAAAGATGGAAGAGGAGCGCGTCGAAAAAGCCAAAATCAAGGCGAAGCGCGACGAGGAAAAGGCGAAAATTCAGAAGGAAAAAGAGAAGGACAAAGCCAAAGCCAAGCGCAAATAAGCGCCCGGCGGTGGCGGTTGCCCCGGCGGGGCAGCCTGGCCAGTTGGCCGGGCTGCCCCGTTTTGCATGGCGCCGGGCCGCAGCTGGCGTACGCCCCGGCTTGTAGGCGGCCGTATCTTTGCCTGCTTGCCCAACCGGCGCAGCCTCAACTATGGAAAGCAAACGACAACAAAAAATGGCCAGCCTGCTCCAGCAAGAGCTGGCCGCCGTGCTGCAACGCGACTTGCCCCACCTTTTCGGCGGTGGCCTCGCCCCCGGCATCAGCGCCGTAAACGTGACCCCCGACCTGGGCCAGGCCCGCGTTTACCTGAGCCTGCTGCTGGGCAAAGACGCCGAAGCCCGCCTCGCCGCCGTGTTCGACAACGCCAAGGAAATTCGCCTCGCCCTGGCCAAGCGCATCCGCAAAACGGCCCGCGTGGTGCCCGAGCTGCTGTTTTTTCACGACGACTCGGCCGCCGAAGCCGCGCACATGGACGGCATTCTGGGCCGGCTCAACATACCGCCTGCCCCGCCCGAGGCCGGGGCTTCGCAAGCCGTCCCCGGCACCTCACGCCCCCGCTTATTCAATGAGTGAATGAGTGAATGAGCGGATGAGTGAATTAACAGTCAACAGTAAATCGTCTTGCGCCACCCAACTAATAATTCACTCATCCACTCATCCACTCATTCACTTATTCACTCATTGAGCCCCCTCTTTAATTCATAATTAAAATTGTACTACGACCCCATCAAGCGCACCCTGGGCACGGTCTTCAACCGCACACCCTGGCTGCGGCGGCTGTTCTACCATTTGCTCGACCTGCTGCTGCTCCGTACCTGGCACGTCCATCGCGAGTTGCGGCAGTGGGCCAAAGGCCGCACCGGGCAGGCCCTGAATATTCTCGATGCCGGCTCGGGCTACGGGCAGTACAGCTACTGGCTCAGCGGGTTGAGTGCCGAATGGCAAATCTTAGCCGTCGATGTGAAGGAAGAGCAAGTAGCCGATTCCAACGCTTTTTTCCGCGAAATCGGTCGCCGCAACGTGCAGTTTGCCGTGCAAGACCTGGTGCTTTACCAAGAACCCAATGCCTTCGACCTGGCCCTGGCCGTGGACGTGATGGAGCACATTCTGGAAGACGTGGAGGTGTTTCGGAACATTCACGCCTCGCTGAAAGACGGCGGGATGCTGCTCATCTCCACGCCCTCCGACCAGGGCGGCTCCGACGTTCACGAAGGCACCGAAACCAGTTTCATTGAGGAGCACGTCCGCGACGGCTACAACATCCACGAAATCCAACAGAAGCTAAAAACCGCTGGCTTCGAGCGTATTGAAGCCCGCTACAGCTACGGTGAGCCCGGGCAGGTGTCGTGGCGCCTGAGCATGAAATACCCGATTTTGATGCTCGGGCAGTCGCGACTTTTTTTCTTGCTGCTGCCATTTTATTATGCGCTCACTTTTCCATTTTGCCTGCTGCTGAATTGGTTGGATGCGCGCAGTACGCACGACTCGGGCACGGGGCTGATAGTGAAGGCCTGGAAGTGACGGGCTGCTTTCGGCCGTAAATTCGTACCTTGTTTGCCTGTTTCATTTCCTGTTTCCTGCGCCATGCCCGATAATCCTGAAATCACCCGCCTCGTCGATTTGCTGATAAGCCGTCAGGATGCCCAACAGCAGCAACTCGAGCTCTTGGGCACCAACGCCCGCGCTGACCAAGCCCGGCACGAGCAGCGCATGGCGCAACTTGAAACGGCCGCCGCCGCCGACAAAACGCTGCACGAGCAGCGCATGGCCAAAATGGAGGCCGACGCGAAGGCTACGGCCGAACGCCTGGATAGAAATCTGGCCAAAACCGACGAAGTGTTGCTCACCTTCGGCAAAGTGCAGGTCGGCATCCTGGAGCAAATGAAAAGCATGAACGGCCAGCTGCTAGAGCTGCACCAGGGCCTGCAAATCTCGCAACGACGGCAGGAGGCATTTTGGCACCGACAAGACGAGTTCAACGTCATTTTTCTCGAAGAGATTCGCGAAATAAAAACCGACGTGCGGGCGCTGAAGCACGACGTACAGTACTTGAAAGAGGTGGTGTTGCAGCAACACGAGGAGCGCCTGCGTCGCCTCGAAGATTTCATGAACGGCACCGCCCTTCGCAAGGCCAGCTAGAGCGGTTTCCAGAACAGTGTACCACCAAGCTGTGCT
>JANYFQ010000664.1 GCA_025362615.1 Hymenobacter sp.
AGCACAGCTTGGTGGTACACTGTTCTGGAAACCGCTCTAACCCGCCCGTTAGCCCTTGCGTATTGACCTCCGAACAGTAGTTTCTCACATTTTCTCTTCCAATTTCCGATGACCAGCGACCAACCCACTTCCGCCAACGAGCAGCTCGAAGAAGAAAAAAAAATCAAAGCCAGCGAGAGCAACGGCAAAGAAATGAACGATGCTTCGGCTGCCCGCCACATCAGCAGCGACGGCGACACGCAACGCGGCAATCAGAAAGACCAACTCGAAAACCTGCACATCGGCGGCTCCGAAAGCGAGCCGCAGGGGGCTACCACACGCACCACCAACGAGCAGCAGCAAGGTCCTGGCTTTGAGGCAGAAGGTAGCTATGAGCTGGACCACGACGTGCGTTCCCGCGAACAGAAATTTGGCGAAGCTGCTCCCAGTGGCCCGGCCCAACCCAGTACCGAAAAGTAGTCTGCAACCGTTCTGGCAGCTTCGTGTTTGGTACTCGGCGCGGTCAAAAAAATCAGGCTTTTACAGTTTGGTCGATGCGCCGAGAGGGGGCATCGGCCAAACTTTTTTTTGCGTTTGACCATGCCGGTAAAGGTGCTGTTCATAACTTGCGGGGCACTTGGGCCTGCAAAGCATTTTGGTCTTTGCCGCCACTGACTTGTTATCCTTTCTTTACTCTTTTGACCCCCGATGAATTCCGCCCAAACCCCGCCCAACGAAAATGAGCCTTACGACGCCAATCTCGACGCGCAGGACGAAGAACTAGCGGGCGGCGGCGGCGGCGGCAACCGGCTGGCGCTCATTGCCGGTGCGCTGCTGCTGCTGTTGGGCCTCGGCTATTGGCTGGTGCCAAAGGGCCAGGGCGAAGGCCTGGCAGGGGCTACGCCGTCGTTCATGTTGCCCGACGCGGCCGTCAGCGGGGCTACTCCCGCCGCCCCCCTCGACAGCGCAACTACCACTGTAGCCCAAGCCGTTGCAGTGCCCGACCCCGCTAATCCCGCCGCTGCCACGGCGGCTCCGCAAACTGTCGCCACGCCAGCGGCAGCTGCCCAGGCCGCCGCCCCAGCTAGCCCCGACCCGGTAGCGCCCGCCGCTGCCCCCGAACCCGCCGCTGCCCCTGCACCCGAAGCGCCAGCCCCCGCCGTTGCCGCCAACCAAACCCTGACTGGCCGCATCACCGACGAAAACGGCAAGCCGCTGGTCGGAGCCACAGTATTTTTGCGCGGTGCCGGCCGGGGCACCAGCACCGATGCCGACGGCAATTACTCGATGGAAGTACCCGCCGGCGACAACAAATTGGTGTTCGGCTACGGCGGTTATGTTGATGAGGAAGTGGAAAGCCGGGGCGGCAAGGCCGTCAATGTGGCCCTCACACCCGATGCTAAAGGGAAGAAGAAACGGCGATAAGTTGCTGGTTAATTGTTTGATTGTTAAATTGTTGCTCGGATGGCCCTCGAACGGCACTGCGTCCACTGCGTTTTTGCCACTGCGCCCACTGCGCGACAGACACCAGAACAGCCCAACAAATAGCAAGAAACTCACCCCATCCGCCGCCCAAACACCCAGTACACCGGCAGGCCCAGGGCCACAAGCAGCAGCCCGCGCTGCGAGTATTCGGCGGTGTCGGGGGCAAAGAGTAGAATGGCGCAGAACGTACTGGCCAGCAGAATGTAAAGCCCCGGCACCACCGGGAAACCCCAGGCGCGGTAGGGGCGGGGCGCATCGGGCCGGGTGCGGCGGAGTACGAAAATGCCAACGATGGTGACGACGTAAAACAAAATCACCGAAAACATGACGTAGTTGAGCAGCTCGCCGTAGCTGCCGCTCAGGCACAAGAGACTGGCCCACAGCGCCTGCGCCCACAAGGCCCTGCCCGGCACCCCGGCCCCGTTGAGGCGGCCTAGCGACGGGAAAAAAAGGCCGTCCTTGGCCATCGCAAAATAGGCCCGCGCCCCGCTCAGAATAATGCCGTTGTTGGCCCCGAACGTGCTGAGCATGATGAGAATGGCCAGCACGTAAGCGCCCGGTGCGCCCAGCACCGACTCGGCCACGGCCGTGGCCACGCGGTCGTCGGTGGCATACATGATGCCGCGCCCGGCCACAGTGGCCGCGTCGGGCGAGCCGGCCAGCGGCAACACCAACAGGTACACTACGTTGAGTAAAATATAGAGCGCCGTGACGATGGCCGTACCCAGCGCCATACTCCGCACCAGGGTGCGCTCGGGGTTCTGAATTTCCTCGCCCGCGAAGCCGATGTTGTTCCACGAATCGGACGAAAACAGCGAGCCGCTCATGGCCATGCCCACCGCCACGGCCAGCGCCGTGCCCGAAAGCGGCAGCGCCCCGCCGCCCGCCGGGTGCCGCACCGCCTCCCAGATAGTAGCGAAATTGGCCGCCACGGCGGCGTGGTTGTAGCCCAGGGCTACGCCAAATACAATCAGCAGCGCCAGCGCTATCAGCTTGGTGCTGCTCAGTACGTTCTGGATAAATTTGCCGGTTCGAACGCCTTGCGCGTTGAGGGCCGTGATGCCCACGATGAGCGCAATGGCCACGACTTGGGCGCTGTTGATGCCAAAGCCGCCCACTTCCACCAGCACGTTTTTCACGCCCGACCACGGCCACAACACGCCCAAAAACTTGGCGAAGGCCACGGCCACGGCGGCAATCACGCCGGTTTGAATGACCAGGAACAGCGTCCAGCCGTACAAAAACGCCACCGGCCGCCCAAACGCCTCGCGCAAGTACACGTACTGCCCGCCCACTTTGGGGAACATGGCCGCCAGCTCGCCGTAGCTCACGGCCCCGCAAATGGTGATGAGGCCCGTCAGCAGCCACACCATCAACAGCCAGCCCGCCGAGCCGACCTGCCGCGCAATGTCGGCCGAAACGATGAAAATACCCGAGCCTATCATGCTGCCCGTCACGAGCATTACGGCATCAAAAAGCGTCAGGGCGCGTTGGAACTGGGGCGGGGCGGGGGCGTTGGGGTCGAGGTTGGGCATGAAGGAAGGGGTAAACGGCAGCCCAAAGAAACGACCCGCTGCTCCGAAACCGTCCGGCGACCCGCCCCGCCCCCGGCCGGATTACCTTTGCGGGCGGCCTGTTTTTTCGTTTTCCTCATGCGCTACCTCGACCCCAAAAACGACCTGACTTTCAAGAAGGTATTCGGCCAGCACCCGCACTTGCTCATGAGCTTGCTCAACGCCCTGCTGCCGCTCGACGAAGGCCAGGAAATCGTGTCGCTCGAGTACCTGCCCACCGAGTTGGTGCCCGAATTGCCGCTCTTCAAGAACAGCATCGTGGACGTGCGCTGCGCGGACAACCACGGCCGGCAGTTCATCGTGGAGATGCAGATGCTGTGGACGGACTCGTTCAAATCGCGGGTGCTCTTCAACGCCTCCAAGGCGTACGTGACCCAGATTGGGCGCGGCGGCGAGTACCGCTCGTTGCAGCCGGTGTACGCCCTGAGCCTGGTGAACGAGGTGTTCGAGCCCGATACGAACGAGTACTACCACCACTACCGCTTCGTGCATACCACCGAGCCGGCCAAGTACCTGGAAGGCTTGGAGTTGGTATTCGTGGAACTCCCCAAGTTTGTCG
>JANYFQ010000665.1 GCA_025362615.1 Hymenobacter sp.
TGCGGGAGCAATGCCAGCAGTGGCAGTACGACTACAACCACCTGCGGCCCCACGAGGCCCTCAACTTTCTTACCCCCATTGAGTTTCGTCAAGCCGCCTACCCTATCGTTTTGACTGGCTCACTTTGAGGGGAAGGCTACAGAAGTATGTAATAAAGTTTGTTTTCAGACCGGATGAAACTAATAAGCACCACCACTTGCAGCTTATTCTTCATCATGTTGTAGGTGCTGGTTTTAAGCGTTATTCGTTCGTAGCTCTTACCGCAACTCGCTTCAGAAGCTTTGAGTTGAGCCAGCAACTCAAGACCAGTGTCCAGACCCTCATCATAGACGTTTACCCGAAAGTCTATACCGTAGTCGCTTTCTGGTTTATCCGTACTCCAAGCCGCAGGCAAGGTGCTTCTGAAAAGCCGTGATGACTGTTCTTCCAAAACATGGCTATTGGCCCTAATCGGGAAAATCGGCGGCATATTATTGAGCTTTGAAGTTTCTGAGTTCATCGTACCCAGAGCCACCACAACGAAAGCACACCCCGCTTTCTACGTGTTTGTAGTTTGGTATATCGCCGCTACCGCCACACCTTGAGCAAGAAGTATAATACGAACCATACTGCTCGAACCTCACAGCCTTGCTTAACACGAGGTCACAGGCTGCTTGTGTTGGAAAAACAGGAATGGGTTCTCCTGCTTCATGCGTTTCACGGTGACACCAGTTACAAAGAGTCACCAATGCTTGGTCGTTGTATTGCCACGGCAAATTTGTGCGGATATAATATTTATGATGCACTTCCATGTGGTATGGTTTGTCAGAATACACTTCTGCTGTACCCCCATTGTACCAAATGACTCGAGCATCCTCTCCAAATATCTCTTTTGAGGGTTTATACTGTGGTACAGTACCAGTTTCATCGAGCCACCATTGATTCGAAGAATCGTCTAACCAGCAGTAGTATCCTACTGGACCTTTACCAAAATCATCCTATTGTTTTATGGTGGCCCATTTCCCGCATTTTTGGCAATTATGCTCATCCCGCTTCAAAATCAACTCGCGCTTCTCCTCCCATTCAGTCGTTTGCAATAGCATTTGGTAGGCAACATACTTCCCGGCCTGCTTCTGCAGTAACTCCTCCAAAGTCATTTTTAGCGTGTTCATAAGGTAAAAAGGTCTTCGTGGATAAGAACTCGTTCAAAGTGGGGCCAAGTTAAAACAGCCGCCCTAAACCGGGGCGGCTGCTTTGTTTTTGTCCAAGCCGAAGGCGGCTACTTTTGCGACACCTGCGCCGCGCCGCTCTCCTTCAGCCGAATCAGGTTCAACGCCGAACCGGCCTTGAACCACTCAATCTGGCCCTCGTTATAGGTGTGGTTGAGGGTGATGAGGTCGGTGTCGCCGTCGGCGTGGTGGAGGCGGGCCTGCAGGGGCTTGCCGGGGGTGAAGTCGGTCAGGCCGAGGATGTCGATGAGGTCGGCTTCTTCGATGAGGTCGTAGTCGGCCTTGTTGGCGAAGGTGAGGCCAAGCATTCCCTGCTTCTTGAGGTTGGTTTCGTGGATGCGGGCGAAGCTCTTGACGATGACGGCCCGCACGCCGAGGAAGCGCGGCTCCATGGCGGCGTGCTCGCGGCTGCTGCCCTCGCCGTAGTTTTCGTCGCCAATTACTACGCTGCCGATGCCCATGGCCTTGTAGTTGCGGGCCGCCTGGGGCACGGTGGCGGTGCCGTCGCCGGGTGTCACGTAGTCCTGTACGGCGTTGGTGGCGCCGGTGAAGGCGTTGGTGGCCCCAATCAGCATATTGTTGCTGATGTTGTCGAGGTGGCCGCGGTATTTCAGCCAGGGGCCGGCCATCGAGATGTGGTCGGTGGTGCATTTGCCCTGGGCCTTGATGAGCAGGCGCAGGCCCTTCAAATCAGTGCCTTCCCAGGCTTTGAAGGGCGCGAGGAGTTGCAGGCGGTCGGAGGAAGTGCTGACGAGCACCTGCACCCCGGAGCCGTCGGCGGCGGGAGCCTGAAAACCAGCATCCTCCACGGCAAAGCCGCGCGGGGGCATTTCTACGCCCATCGGCTCGTCGAGCATCACGGGGCCGTTGGTGCCGGGCAGTGTGTCGGTTAGCGGGTTGAAAGTTAGGTCGCCGGCGATGGCGAAGGCCGTCACGATTTCGGGCGAGGCCACGAAGGCGTGGGTGTTGGGATTGCCGTCGTTGCGCTTGGCAAAGTTGCGGTTGAAGCTGGTGATGATGGAGTTGGGCCGCTTGGGGTCGTCGGTGTGCCGCGCCCACTGGCCGATGCAGGGGCCGCAGGCGTTGGCCAGCACCACGCCGCCCATCTGGGCGAAGGTGTCGAGCAGGCCGTCGCGCTCCACGGTGTAGCGCACGAGTTCGGAGCCGGGCGTGATGGTGAATTCAGCATTGACGGTGAGGCCCTTGGCCACGGCCTGCCCGGCAATGCTGGCGGCGCGGGTAATGTCTTCGTAGCTCGAGTTGGTGCAGGAGCCGATGAGGCCGACTTCCAGCTTTTCGGGCCAGCCGTGGGCCTTCACGGCGGCGGCAAACTGGCTGATGGGCCAGGCCGCGTCGGGCGTGAAGGGGCCGTTTACGTGCGGCTCCAACTCGCTGAGATTGATTTCGATGAGTTGGTCGTAGAAGCCGGCGGGGTTGGCGTACACCTCATCATCGGCCCGCAGGTGGGCACCGATGGCGGCGGCGGCTTCGGCGATTTCGGCGCGACCAGTGCCGCGCAGGTAGTCGCCCATCTTCTCGTCGTAGCCGAACACCGAGGTCGTAGCCCCGATTTCGGCCCCCATGTTGCAAATCGTGCCCTTGCCGGTGGCGCTCAGGTTCTCCGCGCCTTCGCCGAAGTACTCCACGATGGCCCCGGTGCCGCCTTTCACGGTGAGGATGCCGGCCACTTTCAGGATAACGTCCTTGGCTGAGGTCCAGCCACTCAGCTTACCAGTCAGCTTCACGCCGATGACCTTCGGAAACTTCAGTTCCCAGGCCATGCCGGCCATTACGTCCACTGCGTCGGCCCCGCCCACGCCGATGGCCACCATGCCTAGGCCGCCCGCGTTGGGCGTGTGCGAGTCGGTGCCAATCATCATCCCGCCCGGAAAGGCGTAATTTTCCAGCACCACTTGGTGGATGATGCCCGCGCCCGGCTTCCAGAAGCCGATGCCGTACTTGTTTGATACAGAGGCCAGGAAATCATAGACTTCCTTGTTTTCGGTGTTGGCTTCGGCCAGGTCGGCCGTCGCGCCGTGTTCGGCCTGGATGAGGTGGTCGCAGTGTACGGTGCTGGGCACGGCGGCCGTGGCCTTGCCGGCCTGCATGAACTGCAAGAGCGCCATCTGGGCCGTGGCGTCCTGCATGGCCACGCGGTCGGGGGCGAAATCGACGTAGCTCACGCCGCGCTCGTAGGCGTGTTTTACCTCGCCGCCGTAGAGGTGAGCGTAGAGGATTTTCTCGGTCAGGGTGAGCGGGCGGCCCACGGCGGTGCGGGCCGCTGCGATGCGGGTGCCCATGCCGGCGTACACGGCGCGAATCATTTCCAGGTCAAAAGCCATAGGGGTGCGGGGAGTTGGGTTGATGTGGGCAAATGTACGGAACGGCGTAGGGTGTGGCGGGTTTTGGGGCGGCGGAACAGCAACGGGCGGGCTGGGTGTATCTTTGGAAAAACAACGCCGCCATGGAAACCCAAGCCATTGAAATCATCGAAACCGAGGTCGTTCTCGAAGAAGCCATGTCCATGAACCATTCGCGGCTCATCGGCCGCTTGACGGTGTTGCTGTCGGCCTACGAAGACCGGTTTGAAATCATGCCCGAACTGGAGTTCGAGTTGGCGGCCGGGCGCTTGAAGCCCGATGTAGCCATTCTGCCCCTTAGCGCCTATGATTGGGAAGCCGACGTAATACGTTGTCCCACACCGCCCATTACGGCCATTGAGGTGCTGTCGCCCACGCAGTCGTTCGATTTTTTGGTAACTAAAATTCGGCAGCAATATTTTTCCAGCGGCGTACAATCGGCGTGGCTGGTGTTGCCGGCAGCCCGGTCAGTATGTTTGCTCGTGCCCGGCCAACCCCTGGCGCTGGTGCCCACCGGGTTGCTACACGACCCCATCACCGGAGTGCAACTAGCCATCGGCCAGTTGTTTCGTTGAGCTTGGCGAACAACGCCGACCCCTCATTTCCCTTCCCCTGTACACCCGTGTCACCATGAATACGCAAGCCATCGAAATTATCGAAACCGAGGTCGTCCTCGAGGAAGTCATGTCCCTGAACCACTCGCGGCTCATCCACCGCATCAGCGTGGCGTTGCTGCCCTATGAAGACCAGTTCGACATCCTGCCGGAACTTGAATTTGAACTCAGTACGGGCCGCCTCAAGCCCGATGTGGCACTGCTTCCCCGGCAGCGATACGACTACGAACGTGACCTGTTGCGGGTAGCCGAGCCGCCCGTCACGGCCGTAGAGGTGCTTTCGCCCACCCAAGCGTTCGATGCCTTGGTATTGAAAATCAAGAATTGTTACTTGCCCGCCGGCGTACAATCGGCTTGGTTGGTACTGCCGACCGTGCAAATGGTGTACGTTTTTCTGCCCAACCAAGCTCCGCAGGTATTTACCACCGGCACCCTGCACGACCCCGCCACGGGCGTGGAAGTGCAACTGGCGGATATTTTTCGGTAAGCTCCATGCGTTTTTTACTGCCACTGCTGGCCGCTTGCGGGTTCGCGGCGGGTGTTGCCGGCTGCAATCCCGCCGCCACCACCGAAACCAACGCCCCCATCGCCGCCGCCGCGCTCCTCACGCCCGGCCCCTGGCGCGGCGAACTGGCCGTGCAAGGCCAGCAAATCCCGTTTCTGTTCGAGGTGAAAACCGAAGGTATCAAGCCAATTTTGTACCTGATAAACAAGGGCCTGAACGGCGAAGAGCGGCTGCGCTGCGACGAGATTTCGGCGGCCGGCGACTCCGTTACCATTAGGCTGCACGTTTTTGAGGCCGCGCTGGTGTTGCGGGCCGTCGGCACGGGCAAGCTGGCGGGCGTTTGGGTGAAGTACGACAGCAAAACGCCGTACCGTGTGCCGCTAACGGCCACGGCCGGGGTCGCGCCCGAACCCGGCCGCGCCAGCGCCGCAGCCACCGGTTTCGGCGGCACCTGGCACACCACGTTCGTGGACGAAACCGGGGCCAGCTACCCCGCCGTGGGCATTTTCAAGGACACCGGGCAAGGCGGCGTGGTCGGCACCTTCCTCACCACCACCGGCGATTACCGCTACCTGGCGGGCGATGTCCGCAACGGGCAGTTGCGGCTGAGTACGTTCGACGGCAGCCACGCCTTCCTCTTCACGGCGAAAAATGGCCCGCCCGAGCCCATCGACATCACCAAGGAATACCTGCCCAACACCCTGTTCGGCGAATTCTACGCCGGCAAGGCGGGCCACGAACCCTGGACGGCCAATCCCGACCCTAAAGCCGCATTGCCCGACGCCGACACCCTTACCTACCTCAAAAAAGGCGAAACCCGCCTCAACTTCAAATTTCCCAACATTTTCGCCGGGGCCAGCATCTCGCCCACCGACCCCAAGTACCGGGGCAAGGTGCTGGTGCTGCAAATCCTGGGTTCGTGGTGCCCCAACTGCCTTGACGAAAGTAATTTTCTGGCCCCATGGTACGAGAAAAACAAGCAGCGCGGGGTCGAAATCATCGGCCTCGGCTACGAGCGCAGCGCCAATTACGTTGCGGCTTCAGCCCGGCTCCGCAACCTCAAAACCCGCCTCGGCATCGGCTACGACCTGGCCGTGGCGGGCGTGAGCCACAAGGATTCGGTGGCCCGTTCGCTGCCCCAACTGGCCAAGTTTCTGGCCTTCCCGACCACCATTTTTATTGACAAAAAGGGGGCCGTGCGCGGCATTCACACCGGATTTAGCGGGCCGGGCACGGGGGCGCACTACGCCGACGAAAAAGCGCATTTCGAGCGCACCGTGGCCCGACTGCTGGCCGAATAGCTGACCACCGATAGTGCATAATTCGGCCGGCAGGTTGCGAGAGCCGGCAAACAGAGCCAACTTGCGGGGCCGTTGGGAAGCACTGCCCGGCGGCCCCGTAAGCTGGCATGAATAACTTTCTGGTGGCCACCGATTTTTCGGCCGAGGCCGGCCACGCGCTGCACCTGGCCCAACGCATCGCCCAGCGCACGGGTGCGGCCCTCACGCTGCTGCACGTAGCCGTGCCCAGTGGCCCCGGTGCGCCCATCACGGCCGAAAACCTGGCGGCGGCCCGCGAAAAGCTGCACGCCTTGCGCGAACGCACCCAGGCGGCGGCGCCGGGCTTGGTCATTAAAACCATTGTCGAAACCGGGGAGCCGGACGAGTGCATACTGGCCGTTGCCAACCACCTGCGGGCCAGTTTGCTGCTGTTGGGCACCCAGGCAGCGGGGGCGTTCCGGCGATTGGCCTTTAGCAGCCGGGCCGAGCGGTTGGTGCGCTTTTCGTCGCGTCCGGTGCTGACGGTCAAGGTCATTGCGGCCGATTACGCAGTGCGGCGCATCATTTTCGCCGCCGATTTCAGCCCCGAAACCGAGCGGGCAGCCCCCGGCCTGGCCTACGTGTTGGCCCTTTACCCCGATGCCGTGCTGCACTTGCTGTTTGTGGCGGCCCCCGGCAAAAACCGGGGCGACGTGCAGGAGCGCATCGCTGCTTTCAGCCGCCGGCACCACCTGCCCCGCGCCACGGCCGCTGTGGTCGAGGCTAGCAGCCCGGCCCTGGGCATCTGCCGGTTTGCTGAGCGCACCGCCGCCGATTTGGTGGTGCTGGCCACCCGCGGGCGCACCGGCCTGGGGCGACTGACGCACAGCAGCGTAGCCGAACAAGTGGCCGGCCGGGCGCTGCCGCCGGTGCTCACGTTTCCGTTCGCGGCGGTGGGGTAGGGCGGTGTACCACCAAGCTGTGCT